>JAITTD010000027.1 GCA_031287245.1 Bacteroidales bacterium | reverse complement strand
ATTTTGTTGAGGTTTATGGGCAGGACGAAATGAATTGGGATTTATCCATAAATGCCTTAGAAAGATATACACCTTATTCATCTTCGGAATTTGCTCCATTGCGGTCCATGAGTTTCAAGTGATACAATTTCAGGGTGCTACAAGGCAGGTGAGTTTGGGCATAGTGGTGCTATGTCAAACGAGCCTAACACAGTAACACCCGAAATTTACCACTTGAAACCGTTTTATTACTTTGTCACATGAGGCTACTCAAGCGTATAATGTATGTAGGGCAAATCGGAAATACCCTACATACATAATGGAGGTTAATAAAATGATTATTGATAATGCAAAAGTCATGACAAAAGGGCAGATAACGCTCCCTTCCGACATTCGGAGAATGTTACGCCTTGCTGCGGGTGACCGGGTTACGCTTGTCTGTGAAGGTAACAAGGTCGTGCTGATGAACGAAAACGACTACGCCTCTGAGAATCCTGCCATCAGAGCCATGCGCGAGTTTCAAGATGCTATGCAGGGCGAATTCGCAAAAGCGGGGCTTGAAAGCGAAGACGATATCCTGGCGCTGACAAAAGAAACCCGCGGAGAAATCTATAAGGAGGGCAAATACTACTATTTGCCCCAATCGACGGACACAGAAAACGAATAACGACGGAGGATAACCTGTGAAAAAGCTAATCCCATTGCTTATATGGCTTGCGTTCGTTGCTGTGGCAGTGACGCTGTGGCTGGCGTTCGACAACTTGTTCTATCTCCTGAACTTCCTATATATAGGCACGGCGGTAAGTGTGGGCGTTTTTCTTTTTGGATGCGGCTATAAACATGCGAGAATGGCGGTTCAACTGGCGGTCGGGCTGTATATGCTCTTCTATCTCGGTATAATCAGCCGCGAGAATATGCAGATTGAGGGCTTTTGGTATTATCTGTTTAACGGGCTGTTCCAAGCGGCGGTCATTCACTATCTGGTAGCGAAAATCGCGGGACCGCTGCTGTTCGGGCGCGGTTGGTGCGGTTATGCCTGTTGGACGGCGATGGTACTTGACTTCCTTCCGTGGAAAACGCCGAAAAAACCGCGAGTAAAGCGGCTCGGAGCGATACGTTATGCCGTGTTCGCGCTATCGCTCGGGTTCACGCTGATAGTCGTACTGCTTTACCGAGAGAGAGCAGAACGGATTATGTGGTACGCGTTTATCGCGGGCAACGCGCTGTATTACGCGGTCGGAATTGCGCTTGCCGCCGCGCTTAAAGACAATCGGGCGTTTTGTAAGTATATCTGCCCGATTACGGTATTTCTCAAACCCGCGAGCTATTTCTCGCTGACCCGCGTCAAGGTTGACGAAACGAAGTGCGTAAACTGCGGCAAATGTGAACGCGTTTGTCCAATGAACGTCAAAATGCGTGACCCAAAGCGTTCCCGCGAGAACGGTACGGAATGTATACTCTGCTTCGAGTGCGCAAAAGTCTGCCCGAAAAAGGCGATATGAAGGCGGTGTGACTATCCGATGACGGTATTCCGAAAATAAATTTGATATGAAACTATTTTTATTCATTTGTTCATTATGCTTGCCCATTTTTATGTTAGTTTATTCTCTTCTGTCAAAAAAAATAAAGAGAAACTATTTGATTGGATTAAGGACAACCAGGTCACTAGCAGATGATCAATCATGGGAAAAGGCTCAAACTATATTCTCTAAATTTTTATTAATTTGGGGAGCAGTGCTTACACCCATTTCAACGCTGTTGTTGATATATTATTACTTTTTTACATCTGTGAATTATGGCATCCCTACGATTATAATTGTTACTGTTCAATTTTGCGTATTTATAACGATTTCAATTATAGCAAATCGTAAATTGCGTTGAATGCGAATAGCCTTATGTGACAAGGGGTAAATGAAATTGAAAATAAACAGGCTTTTCGAAATCGTGCATTTACTGCTTACGAAAAAAAGCACAACGGCGAACGAGCTGGCGGAACATTTCGAAGTGTCCAAAAGAACCATTCTCCGGGATATAGACGCGCTAGCAAGCTCTGGAATCCCTATTTATACGACGCAGGGCAAGGGTGGCGGCATTGCGATATTGGACAATTTCATTTTGGACAAAACTGCCATATCGGAAGAAGAGCAAAATCAAATATTATTTGCCTTGCAAAGCGTTTTGCCAACACAGTATACGGATGTGGATAGCACGCTCTCAAAGTTGCGTTCGCTTTTTCAGAAAGAGGACACGAATTGGATTGAGGTTGATTTTTCCCGTTGGGGAAATACCGTCCCTGACAAAGAACGGTTTGAAACGCTCAAAACCGCGATTCTGAAAAAACAGGCAATTGCCTTTACCTATGCCGGTTCTTATGGGGAAACCACAGATAGAACGGTGTATCCACTCAAACTGGTGTTCAAATCCAAGGCATGGTATTTGGATGCCTATTGTCTGTCAAGACAGGATTATAGGACATTTAAAATCAATCGGATTTTTTCAGTTGATTTATTGCCTGATTGTTTTGCCGAACAGAAAATAAAATTATCGCCGAGGTCAGCACCAGATATTACACCGCCCAAGATGATTCATTTGGTTTTAAAGTTTGTACCATCCGTCGCATATCGGATTTATGATGAGTTCGACAAAAAGGATGTCATGATTCATGATGACGGTTCTTTTACGGTAATCACAGATTTTCCAGAGGATTCTTGGCTGTACGGCTTCCTTTTATCGTTCGGAGCTGCTGTTAGAATCATAGAGCCAAAAAGAGTAGCGGAAAACTTGCTCTCGCAAATGAATGAGATAAAAGCCTTATACGACGAAATCATAACATGACGCACAGTTGTCACCTTATGCTCGCTATCATAAAAGCATAGCCACATGAGGTTAAGCAAACAAATTTAAGGAGGATGGCGCTATGTCCAGAGCAACAACCAAGCAAGATTTAATCGAAGCGGCAAGTACGCAGTTTGAAAAATTGTGGAAGATCATTGATTCCATGACGGAGGAAGAGCAGATTGCGCCATTCCGGTTCAGTGAGGACTTCCTATCAAAACAGAAAGAAGTTCATTGGAGGCGCGACAAAAATTTGCGTGATGTGTTGGTTCATCTTTACGAATGGCATCAGCTATTGCTGAATTGGGTGAAATCTAACCAAGCCGGGGTTTCCAAACCATTTATTCCCGAACCGTATAACTGGAAAACATATCAGCAAATGAACGTTGGTTTTTGGGAAAAGCACCAAAACACGCTCTATTTGCAATCGCAAATCATGCTGAAAGAAAGCCACACCGAAGTGATGGCTCTGATTGAAACGTTCTCCGGCGATGAACTGTTCTCCAAAAAGATTTTCTCGTGGACAGGAACATCAACGTTGGGCAGCTATTGCGTTTCGGCAACGGCAAGCCATTACGATTGGGCGATGAAGAAAATCAAACAGCACATCAAGACGCAAAAGGAATGAAGGTTTTTAACGGGAAATTTTGATAGCTAATCGTGAATTTTGTCCATTTGTGGCGTTTATTACTTTGTCACATGAGGCTATAGACTGCAATGGAACAAATTACGCCGTTAAGTCAAAATCCAGTTTTCCACACACCA
>JAITTD010000010.1 GCA_031287245.1 Bacteroidales bacterium | reverse complement strand
TAACAGTAATCATTCAAATAGGGATATAGATTTGTTTGAGCCTTCAAGAATAAAAAAATCGAAAATAACCATAATACCGGTGTTGAAAAAGGAAATAATCCAATAAATATACCTAAAATCACAAAAATCTCTTTCAATATACTTGCCTGATTTAGTGAATAAAGAGCATATTTTAACACAATGCAATAAAGATGTATGGATAATAAAATAACAAACTCAACAACAATAATATACCAAAGTTCAACATGAAAAATAAGGAATGAAATAATCAAAGGTAAATTGAAAATAAAATACAATAAAATGTGTTGTTTTATTTTGTAAAGCAACAAGTTAGCAGTCTTTTTTTGGTATGAGAGTAACATTTGCCAAGATTCATCCGTTTTATAAAAATCACATATCACCATTCCCATAATGAATATAGCAACAGGAATACTTGCCACAAAGAATGCAGTACCAAGCCCTAATGACCAAACAACGACCAAGATAAAAAAATATTGTCTCATACCGGCTTTCCATTCATACATTCTGAACGGTATATATTGTTGCAAGCGGGTATTGAGTGTTTTTTGTTTTTTTCGATTCACATTAACAAAAAAACCAGTTCCGAAACAAAAAAGGGCAAGAAACAGAATCAATACCCACTGTTGACGCAATGCCAAGCAAATGATAAAAGGGATTGATAAAAGAAAATACTCGATACTAAAGATGAGTTTGTCGTAATTCATATTGACCTGAAGGAAAATTTTGTCTGAACGTTTCTTATGTATTGAGAGAATTAAAAATGTCCAAACAATGGTCAGAAGCGCTGAATATTGAATTTGTTTTGATAATATATTGATTGTTATCAACACCAACAGACACAATGCTAATAGAAAAACTAAACGAAGAGCGCCTAATTGCACTATTGCCCGATAGATTTGCTTCCATCGAATTAAGATAATGGTATATATTTCAAATACATTTTGTTTCATCATCTAATAATTTGTTAAAATATGGATACCCAAAGATGCTCCCTTTTTTTTATTCCACCCTGTTCGCCATGTTCGCATAAAAGTTTCGCCAAATAGATCAACTTTAACGGGGATTTTTATATAAGGTATTTTATCTGATGTTGCGGCATACACTTTTACAATTTTCATGGTAAGTATAAAGTCATCATTCATTACTATATTGTAAGGAGTTAACTCAATTGAAATATCTTTTTCTTGTTTGACTGTACACAGTATTTGTTGATGATTAGTTTTCTTTCCGGGCAAACCCTTTGCGATATTAAAAAAATCGAATTTAATTAAAAGGCTATCGCTACCTCTCATTTCCAAGACATGAAATTTGATGTCTAACAATCTTGCCGGAGATTTTGGCAGTTTAAATTTTTGAGCTATCTCATGCCCATACGCATATAACATTCCAAAGTGTTTTTCCTTCTGAGTAGAAGCACCAATACGCTTGATACGTTTGGGAAAAACACTAACAGGTGTGATTTCATAAAAACGTGAATTGAGAAAAATAGTATCTGCATCTTTTATACCAGCAATAGTTGTAGAAGTGATGTAGGATACATGTGAAACTGTAACGGTATCGGAATAGAACAGGGGAATTTCAAACATTCCATTCTTATCACTTGATAGAGTGACCCCATTTTTCAATACTATATTGGCATCTTCAACAGGAATAATATGCTCCTTATCATAAATATATACTTTTGACAAGGATTGGGAATAACCAACATTATGCACTAAAACAGTGAATATTAAAATGGATATTTTTTTCAACCTGTTTAAAATCCGACACTCCCAAAGGGATGATCGTGTATCAAAAATATTAGACTTTCTTTTCAATGATTTCAATGATTTTTTCATTTTCAATAATGAGCATTCCCAGTCGTTCTTCCGTCAAGCCTTCGCGCAAACAGTAACTGTATATTGGTGTTTTTCCTTCTATAGCAGTTTTGAAATATCCGAAACGAATATTCGCTGTGCTGCGAAGTTGATCCGCTACTTCCATCATGTGTGTAGACACAAGAAATACACTGCCCGGCACTTTGGCAAAGGAAGAAATAATTGCTAAAGAAGCGTCATAAGCATCTTTCACATTGGTGCCGCGAAACAACTCGTCGAAAATCACTATCAGGTTTCCTGTTCGATTGATTTCTTCTGCCACCTCTTTCACGCGGAGCACTTCGCTGTAAAAATGGCTGTATCCCTTGTTGAGATTGTCTTCGAGATTGATGGTGGAAAATAATCCGTTGAAAACACCTGTTCGCATGGAAGCAGCGGCTACCGGAAAACCCATGTGGGCAAGGTAAACAGCCACTCCAAATGCTTTAAGAAATGTAGATTTGCCCGACATGTTAGCCCCCGTAAGAAATAACATATTTCCATCCTCGTTGAGCATGACATCGTTGGCAACAGCATTTTTTACAAGAGGATGACACAAGCCTGTAATCGCTATCTCTTTCGTGTCTAATAATTCTGGAAATACCAGCCCCAATTCGGATACAGTATTGGCTACACTTTGGAATGCATCTATTTGATACATCATTTGTAAAATATTTTTTAATCTATCATATTCATAAAATCGAAAAATATAATCAAACCTTTCTCTGTCCATTACATTGAGTTTTTTCTTTGTATTAAGCCCGATAGTTCTACTAAGTTCGGAATTTCGGATGCTGTCTGCAATGATATTAAACTGTTGTTCTAATAAAAATGGTCGATCCTGTCCGGAGTTTTCTGTAACAAAAGAATATAATTCTTGCAAATACTCAATAACACAGTCGATGCCCCGTTGTATGAGGTAGTATTCGTTGGTCGGTTGAAGCCTGTATTTAAGTGCCTTGTGCCATGCGTTTATCCGTGATACATAAACGGGTTTGTTGCTTAAAAATAAATACGTTTCAATAAAATCAAACAAAAACGGATCTATGGGAATGGACAGATTTTCCCGGTAAATGTACCTGATCAACTCCTGCCTTTCCTTTATTTTCTTAATATCTGACATGGGTGAGTGAAACATGGCGAGTAATTCCTCTTTTCCACCATGAGAACTTGCCCGATTGAACAATTTGAAGACTGATTTTTTAACCTCTTTGCTCTCGAAAATTTCCAAATCAGCAAACGTCTGACTGTCTACCAAAAAGTGCATATCGTTGTTCGCATTACTCATCTCTTTATTATTTAACGACGCAAAAATAGGTACTTTATCTGAATTATCCAATTTTTTTACTGTTCCATTTTTACTTCTTGAGATATTTTATAAACAAAATGCGGTTGTTATGCTTCCTTTTTATAAAGATCCAAAACCTCTTCATAAAGGCAAAACGCCTGTAAAAAAAGTATTTTGTCAATGCAAAGATTGCCGGTTTATTCGCCCTGCAATTTAAACACGTAGGTGATGGTGCCCTGCTGCATGGGTGCGTCGGGTTTGCGGTTGAATTTTGCTTGTTTGGCGGCTTTCAGTGCAGCGTTTACCAAGTTGGTGTTCAAAGTGGTGGATCCTTTTCCTTCATACACAGCGTCGATGACATTGCCTTCTTTGTCCACCGTGATTTTTACTACTACCTTGCCTTGTTCCTGTGAGTTCCAGTCCGGTTTGGGCAATCGTCCACCTTGCAGGCTGCGCCCGGAAAGCGAAAAGCCATTTCCGCCGCTATCGCCGCCTTCGCCATATACGTGCACATTGGGTGCGCCGGTTTTCACTCCCTGATTGCCTTGCCCGCCTGCGTCGCCTTGACTGGTAGCCGTGCTGCCTGCATCGCCTTTGCCCGGATACAACGCGCGCTGATTGACAGTGCGTTCCGGTTCTTTAGGTGTTTCTACCACCGGTTTAGGCTGTTCTTTGGGTGTTTCCTTCGGTGTTTCTTTGGGTTGTTCCTTGGGCGTTTCTTTTGCAGGCTTTTTGGGTTCAGGGATGGCAACGGATTCTTCGTGTTCTTGCGTCAAAATGGTCTCCTTAGCCGGTGTTGGTTGTGCCGGTGCGGGTTGAGGCTGTACTGCAGCAGGCTCGCTCGGACGCGGTTCTACTGCGCCAAAACCCCTGTTGCTGTTGCCGAAATCGACCAGAATACCTTGTTCTTCCGGCAATGGATAGGGTGGGTAAAAAGCCATCAGGAGCAACATCAACAACAAAGCCCCATGAAAAATCACAGTGCCGATCAATCCATTTCGCCGATATTGTTCAGGTGTTGCCATTGTTTTTATCGTTCTGCCTGTGTTGCCAGTATTACCTTATATTTATTGCGTGCTGCAATATTCATTACCTTCACCATTTCGTCCACCTGAATGGTCTTGTCCATCCGCAGCGAAAAGGTAGGGTTGGTAACATCCTTCAATTTTTGTTGCAACTCGCGTTCCATGTCGGCATACGATGCAACATGCACTTTTCCTACAGAAATTTCTAATCCTCCGCTTGCATCTTTTATATTCACCGCCATAACGGGCTTTGCCGATGCCTTGCTGTTGCTTTGCGGCAACGTCAGGTTGACGGCATACGGACTCACTAATGTTGAAGTAATCATGAAAAAGATGAGCAACAAAAATATCAAGTCAGTCATAGACGACTGACTGAACGAGGGGCTGATTTTATTGGATGAACGAAGAGACATACGGTTTTTGATTTATATTTTTGATTACACTGTCAACTGTCAATTATTTAGTCGGTTCGTTGAGCAAATCCATAAATTCAGTGGTGCTGGCTTCCAAACTATTGACTACCTTCTCAACGCTTGCCACTAAGATATTGTAGCCAAAATAGGCAACAATACCTACTATCAAGCCCGCCACCGTTGTCACCATGGCTTCGTAGATACCTGATGACAGGATTTTTATATCAATATTTTCGGCTTGTGCCATGTTGAAAAACGCTTTGACCATACCGGTTACGGTTCCCAAAAACCCGATCATGGGCGCTCCACCGGCAGCGCTGGCTAAGGCGGGTAAGCCTTTCTCCAATTTGGCAACTTCCAACTTGCCAACGTTTTCAATCGCTGTGTTGATGTCGTTCAGCGGACGACCAATGCGTTGAATGCCCTTTTCGAGCATCCGGGCGATGGGTCCGTCGGTGGATTGGCACAAGGCGACAGCAGCGTCAATCTTCCCATCGTGGATATAACCCTTGATGCGTGTGATAAAATTTTCGTCTGTCTGCGCCGCCCTGCGGATGGCAAAATAACGCTCTATAAAGATATACACCGCCAAAACGGACAACAGAAATATAGGGATCATAATCAACCCGCCTTTGAGCATAAGATCCCACAGCGATAATTTTTCAGGTATCGGCGCCTCTTCGGCAAGGCTAACGGCTGCGGTTTGAGCCTGCAACAATAAATTCAATAACATGGATGTTCTTTATTTTAAATTTTTACTTTAATTTGAATCAATTTAATAAACGGCAAAGGTATGAAAAATTGTATTCTTACTTATGTTTTTTTACGAATTTTATTCACATATTGTTCAAAAGTGTAGGAATACGGGTGTTGATGGTCGGCTTCGTGCTGTTCAGACCACTGCAATTGCCAGATTGCCGCGTCAATTGTCGGGAAAAAAGCATCGGCATCGAAATGGTGATGAATGTGCGTAATGTACAGTTTGTCCGCAAGGGGCATCATCTTGTCGTAAAGTTGCATCCCGCCGATGATGAAGCACTCCTCGCTGTCGGGACACTGCGCCAACGCCTCATCTATTGACTGCGCCAACACACAGCCGGCAGCAACAGCGGAAAGCGTTGTGCTGAGCACAATATTCTTTCGCCCTGGCAAGGGTTTCACCGGAAGGCTATCGTAAGTGTTGCGCCCCATAATGACCGGATGACCTGAGGTGACCCGCTTGAAATATTTCAGGTCGTTGGGCAAATGTACCAACAACCGGTTGTTGCAGCCAATGGCAAGGTTCTCGTCTATGGCGGCTATCATTGAAATCATTTTCACAGGCATTTCATCGTATCTCGATAATATCCCCGCTATTCAGCAAATCATCCACGCAGCGAATGGGCGATTTTGCCTTTTGTTCGTTGATTTGTTCTTCCGTCAGGCGGTCAAAGGTGGGGGCTTCCACGGAACGTATCACACCCACTGCCATTGGGAAATGCGGCGGCGACATTTTGGCAATCATCATTTGCAGCGTCGGATCCGGTTCCGACGGGTTGTGTATCAATATATCGTCTGCGGTGACGCCGTTTTTGCCGATTTCCGCCACTTCCAAGCGCAGTCCGTTCAGGCGGATGCCCTTGTTTTTGTCCTTGCCGAAAAGCAAGGGTTTGCCTGCTTCCAACACCAACTGATTATCATCGCGCACGTCTTTGCCTGTCACCTGCGCATGGGTTTTGTCTGCAAAGATGACGCAGTTTTGAAGCGTTTCCACTACGGCTGTTCCACGATGCAGGGCGGCTTCATGCAGCACCTCTGCCAAATGCTTGGGCTGGTTGTCGGCAACGCGGGCAAAGAAAGTGCCTTGCGCTCCCATCACCAAATCGCTCGGATTGAATGGCGCTTCAAGTGTCCCGTAAGGCGACGTTTTGGTAACGGAACCTGTTGGGGTGGTAGGGGAAAACTGTCCTTTGGTAAGCCCGTAAATACGGTTGTTGAACAGAATGATGGTCATGTCCACGTTGCGGCGTATGGCATGTATGAAATGGTTGCCGCCGATTGCCATGGAATCGCCGTCGCCGGTATTCACCCAAACGCTCAAAGCGGGGTTGGCTATTTTCATGCCCGAAGCGATGGCGGCGGCACGTCCGTGAATGCTGTGGAATCCGTAAGTGCTGACGTAGTACGGAAACCGAGACGAGCACCCGATGCCCGACACCACTACATAATTTTCCTTTTTATAACCAAGTTGTGGCAACACTTGCGTCACAGCGCTCAAAATAGCATGGTTGCCGCATCCGGGGCACCATTTGACCATTTGGTCACTCACAAAATCGCTTTTGCTCAACACTACGTCACTTTTCGGTATTCTTTCGTCTATGTTATTCATTTTAAACTTTTTTACAATGATTTCAAAACTAAAATATGCTCTAACCGTACTCTGCTGTTACTCTCTTTCATAAATCAATGTTTTATCTTGTTCAATTAGAGAGGACATTCCAGATTTGTTGACCATCTTGGCGCTTACCAAAACAGATACAGCCTGATTACAGGTTTACCCTGCATAAGATACTGAATTTTTTGTATGTCTGACGATGATAAAAACATATCACTTTTTTAACTGTTCTACAATTTCTTCCACCAAGAACGGCTGTCCCTGCACTTTGTTGATTTGTTCGTAGGAAAACTGCGGATGGATGGCTCGCAAATAATTGACAAACTGACCGTTGTTAAGTTCGCAAACCACTATGCGCTTGTATTTGCCAAAAAGTTCGGCAGTGTTTTTGGGCAACGGCATGATATGTTTGAAATGGGCATGACCTGTTTTGACGCCTTTTTCCCGCATCACTTCGGCAGCGGCATGAACGAAACCGTAAGTTCCGCCCCAACTTACCAACAGCAAATCGCCTGTGGCATCGCCTTCTGTTTCCTGTTTGGGGATGAAATCCGCCACTTTCTGCACCTTTTGGTTGCGGTACTGCACCATTTTTTCGTGATTCAGCCCATCGGTGGATACTGCACCCTTTCCGTCGGTCTTTTCCAAGCCGCCGACGCGATGCAGCAATCCGGGTGTGCCCGGCAAAGCCCATTGACGCACAAATGTTTCGGGATTGCGGCGATATGGCAGGTATTCGGGGTCGCTGGCTTGTGCAACAGGCGGCGTGATGGGTGGTAAATCCTTCACTGACGGTATCTTGAACAGTTGCGAGCCGTTGGCAATGTATCCGTCGCTGAGCAAAATGACGGGCGTCATGTGTTCCAGCGCAAGTTTTGCCGCTTCGTAGGCGGTGTAGAAACAGTCTGACGGCGACGATGCTGCAATAACGATGCACGGACATTCGCCGTTGCGCCCGTATAGCGCCTGATACAAGTCGCTCTGCTCTGATTTGGTAGGCATTCCGGTGGAAGGACCACTGCGCTGCACATTCACGATAACCAGAGGCAACTCTGTTATTACAGCCAGCCCTATTGCTTCGCTTTTGAGCGAAAAACCCGGTCCCGACGTGGTAGTAAGCGCCAGCGAGCCTGTAAAACTTGCGCCAATTGCCGAACAGATACCGGCAATCTCATCCTCTGCCTGAAACGTTTTCACGCCAAGCGATTTGTATTTCGCCAATTCAACCAAAATATCGGTGGCAGGCGTGATGGGGTACGAACCGAGGAATATTGGACGTCCCGAACGTTCGGAAGCCGCCATAAATCCCCATGCTGTGGTCACGTTTCCGATAACGTTGCGATATTTCCCTTTGGCGAGTTGGGCAGGGGCTACATGCAGCGTAGAAAGCGTTATCTCTGCATGAAGTGCATAACTGTAACCCGCTTCCAGCACCAATTTGTTGTTTTTGGCGACATCCGGTTTTTTGCCGAATTTCGCATCAAGGTATTCAAAGGTACTGTCTAACGTCTTGTTAAACAGGTACAAAATGATACCCAGCGCAAACATATTGCGGCTTTTGTCCTTGCTTTTGAGGTCGATGTCGGAGTTTGCCAACGCCTCTCGCGTCATGCTGCTGACAGGCGCTTTGATAACGCTATACGACTCCAAACTTCCGTCATCCAATGGATTGGACGAATAACCTGCTTTTGTGAGGGCGTTTTCATCAAAAGCATCCACATTGGTAATGATAGTGGCACCTCGTTTGGTATTTTTCAGATTGGCGTTGAGTGATGCCGGATTCATGGCTACCAGCACATCGTAACGGTCGCCGGAGGTATGGATTTTGTTCTTCCCGATGTGCACCTGAAAGCCGGACACGCCGGACACAGTGTTTTGCGGGGCACGTATCTCTGCCGGATAGTCAGGAAAAGTAGCCAAATCATTGCCGGATTTCGCCGCTGCTTCGGAAAACAATGTACCTGTCAGTTGCATTCCATCGCCTGAATCGCCTGCAAATTTAATGACAACATCGTTCAAGTTAATTACATTTTTATTCATCATATCGCTCTTTTTAATCAGGGCAAAAATACACATTTTTCGTCAATTATTTTCAAAAAGAATGATTTTTTTTGAGGCGCTACACATTTTCGAGTCCCGCAGGGACTACACTTTATTAACCGTAGATTTTAATCTACGGACAGGACGATTTACACGTTGTTTGTTTACCGCCGTGTTAAATCAGCGTTATTTTGTAATTGTACCTCGGGTGGGACTTGAACCCACACGGACATTGCTGCCCACGGGATTTTAAGTCCCGCGTGTCTACCAATTCCACCACCAAGGCTTAGGCAAAAAATCCCGATTCAGGCTCGGGATTTGGAGCGGAAAACGAGACTCGAACTCGCGACCCCGACCTTGGCAAGGTCGTGCTCTACCAACTGAGCTATTTCCGCAGGTGTGTTTTGACGGTGCAAAGATACAAAAAAAATGAATTTACAAAAAAAAATGATAAAAATATTTTTTATTTTTTAGTAACTGATTTCGTTCGAACGCTTGCGCGATTTTTTTACTTCATAAGGATCAACGATGTGCCCGAAGCGGTAACTGACAAATATGTTCAGAAAAAATTGCTGGTTTTTTGCCAATTCTGTCTGCCCAATGTTCGGCATGCTAAAATCCATAATTTCGACTTTTTTTGCAAATGCTTCTCCGACCAATCCACATTCCAACGCATGAACGATTCTGTCTTGTTTGCTGAACTCAAAGTTAAAACCGAATTTACCAAACACGCCGGGTATGAATTTCGGCTCGTTGAAACCTTTGAAAAAAGAAGCACGACTGATGATTTCATAATTGCTGTTCACCCATTCGGGATTGAATTTTTCGGGTTCGTCCTGCGTATGAATGACTTGATAGGAAGGACCTTGTCCCGTGGGCGGCGGAACCGTTACCACTTTGCCAACCTTATAGTACACCGGTTTGAGCATCACAACAGCCGGACCGTAGTTGTAGAAATACCGGATGGCGATACTCCCAACGTCATGTTTCCGGTACATTTCGTGCTGCCGTCCCATCGCAAAACGAAAATCGAAGGCAAGATTTTTCTTGCCGTAAACAAATCTTGCTCCTGATGAGGTGAAAGAGGCGCTTTTATGTTCCTTTGGATCTTTCATATAGGATAAATCCACTTCCCACAAGCGCTTGTTCCGTGCGTCAATACGCTTCCCATAGCGATAATTGCCACCAAACCCGTTTGAATTAAGCAGAAATGCTATAGACCACTCATTTCTGTAAAAAACTTTCGGCTGAAGGTCAATCTCACCTTGTGCAAATATCACCGGCGAACTGCTGATGATAGCCATAAACAGTACAACACGTCTTTTCACGAATGTCCTCCACCACCTTTATGCGAATGATTGAAGAAACCCACCCGAATCAAACCGGTTGCTGCTCTACCGTTTGTTCAACGGACGAAACCGTACGATACGCCGGACACGGTTTATTGCTTACGCATGAAGACAACACCATACCCGCAAACACGCAGATAATCAACATAATACCTATCTCTTTCATAGAATCTATTATTAAATAATAAAGTGTAAAATTAAATATTTGTACGATTAAAACAAAAAATGGTTGCAAAAAAAATCATTTTTTTGCAATTTTAGTAAAAAAGTCAGGTATTCAGAACTGATAGAACAAAGTAGCCTGAAAAGTAATTCCCTGAGGTGTATAAGTCTGGTTGGAGAACACTGTTGCCAGTTGATGCTGATTATTCAATATATTTTGGGCGGCTATTCTCAAATCAAGTCCTTTGACAATCTGTTTACAGGTAAGCGCTGCATCCAAAAACACCTGATGATTGACATAAAAAAAGTCAAAAACTGTGATTTCATTGTTGGGATTGGCAAGCGTGGGTGAACTCACCGTGTGCGAGTGGTCGTAGTTGGCGGCGGGTTGTCCTGTAAAGTAATTCATTTTGGGCGAAAAGAACAATCGGTTAAAAATGCAGATGTCGGCGCCTGCATTGGCTGTAAACTGCGGAACGGCTATCATTTGCCCTTTTTCATTGATCGAAATGGAAGTGGGTGTGGCTGCACCGTCTTCAAAAGCGGGGAGTTGAGCAGACTGTGAAAAATTGGTTTTATTGTAAGTGGCATTAGCCCAAATTGAGATGTTGGATGAGAAATTCGTCTGCCAGGCTGCCTCCAATCCCCATCCTGAAAAATCGCCTATGTTCATAAAAGGATTGAACCAGGAAATGAAATTCTTCAGATATTGGTAATATCCGACCAGAGAAAGTTTTGTGTTGCCCGAATGGTAGATATTTTGCAGCTCAGCGGTCATCAGTTGTTCCGGTTGGGTGACCATTCTGCCTGCGCGGTCGGGTTTGGTCGCGTCAAACACGTTCAGCCGGCTGGCGCGTGCCGATGGAAATCGGGTGGCGGTGTTGAACATCAGTTTGGCGGTATAACTTGGCATGGGCGTGAAAATAGCTGCCACACGCGGACTGAAAGAGAAACGGTTGCCGGCAAGCACGGTGTTGTAATCGCCCCGTACAGCGCCTACCAATTTGAAACGCTCCGACACCGTAAACTTATCTGACACAAAAATGCCGACAGTCCACAGATTTTCGTCTAAAATCAGAGGGTACATCAGTGTCTCTGTGCTGCTTTGCCGGTCATACACCCAATTATTCCTTTCCTGATTGGAACCCAACTGAATGCCGGTTTGCAAAAAATTGCGCTCTGTGGTATGGTGTACCCCGACTTCCGTCTTGTAACTGTTTTCTGTCATAGTGAGGTTGTTGGGTTGAATGACCTGTTTATTGTCGAAACTTGCAGACCATTTGAAGTTCCATTTTTCCGTCCATTGAGTTGTGTTGCACACCACAATGGAATTGAAATAATCCTGATTGTGCAGTTTGTCGCGTTCATCCAGACTGATGCTGCCTGCCCAGCCAATGCGGGACGAAGAATAACTGTATGATGACATATCTATTGACCATCCTTCGTGTTGTCCCGAAGCAGTCAGAAAATAACTGGGATACATTTTTTGCGGCAATGTGCTGTTGGCTCGTGCCAACTGGTTGAAAGCATTGTCGGAATCTGGAGTAACGCCTCCCACTTTGTAGGCGTTCCACCCTTCCCGCTGCATTCCGGTAAAGGAAAAACTGATATGCTTGTCGGTGTCCCACACCTTTCCCAACAAGGCATTCAGAGCAAACTCGTTGGGAAAACCTCCCGTAACACTGATTTCGTTATCGAACGCTTTTCGGGTAATCAAATTCACGGTAGCCACCAGACTTTCGGCGCCATACAAAACCGATCCGGGTCCGACAATGATTTCGATGCGTTCCACATTGCTCAGGTTGATGGGGCTGTTCAA
This sequence comes from Bacteroidales bacterium, assembly GCA_031287245.1. GTDB lineage: Bacteria > Bacteroidota > Bacteroidia > Bacteroidales > UBA4181 > JAIRLS01. The sequence continues at coordinate 12,367 of JAITTD010000010.1, read as the reverse complement.
TAAATCCGGTTCAGACATTTGGTTGATGCGGTGACCGTTGAGCATGAAACTGATTTTTTCATTGTCGTTGGGTGCAATGCCGCGTACCTGAGCCACATATTGTACATCTTTCATGAATACGCCAAATCCGGGCACATTCGTTAATACTTCCCGAAGGCTTTTGTATCCGCGATATTTTATTTCCGCATGGTCAATAATATGTGTTACATTGGGGGCGTCTTCTTCCGGTTCTTCGGCACGAGAGGAGGTGCTGACTAATTTGTAAAGTTCTTCCACAGAAACGCCGGCTATCTCCGACAATTGCATGACCTCGTCCAGAGACATAAGGTACAATTCGTCAATAGACAGTTTCAGCACCTCAGCCTTGCTCATTTGCGAAAGTTGTTTTTCCTGTGCAAATGAGATGAAAGTGCTGACTGATAGTAATATCAATAATAATTTAACTTTCATTCATAAAATCTACTGTACTTGTAGTACAAAACCTGTTTTTATCGCGGTGCATTGGCGTCATCTACCGATTCCAAAACAGGAACTTCCCGTGCAGCAGCATAATCATACACAATAGCCAGTTCAATCAATTTCTTGTTGACTTTCAGTCGTTTTGATTCTATCTGCTTGGGAGCCAATTCGTATCGCAGTTTTCCGTCCAATGATATCAAATTTATATCTGCTCCTTCTGTAATTAAGCCTTTTTTTTCTGTAATAATCACTGTCGGTTTTCCGGCAAGCGCTTTTTTGGCAGCACCAAGTAAATTACTTTGCTGCATGGGAATATATAATATATGACAGTCTTTTAAACTTGATATATTTGAAACTTGATTCACATCAATGACTTGGGAACCGTTTTGTCCGGTTGTTTTCCCCTGAATATTCTGTTTTAATTCGTTGTATATGAGCGAGTTGCCCAACACGGCAATGGTGAAATTGCTCTTTTGGTAGGAGGCAGGCCATTCGATGTTTTTCACGAAATTAAAGACATACAAAGATTTGAACCGTTCATTTTGAGCGGAGGCAATGCACAAACTGATACCTGATAATATGCTGATAATCAGAAATTTCTTCAAATCTATCGTCTTTATAAGTTTTGCAAATGTATGAAATTTGGCGAATAAACAAAAAAAATTTGCGACTACATTTTACACTTTGGTCAAATTTCGGGTTTCGAGTTTGAAGTTTCGGGTTTCGGGGTTTCGAGTTTGAAGTTTCGGGTTTGAAGTTTCGAGTTTCGGGTTTCGAGTTTGAAGTTTGGAGTTTCGAGTTTGGAGTTTGGAGTTTCGAGTTTCGGGTTTGGAACTCGAAACCTTAAACTTTAAACCTTAAACTCGAAACCTTAAACCTTAAACCTTAAACTTGAAACCTTAAACCTTAAACTCGAAACCTTAAACCTTAAACCTTAAACTCGAAACCTTAAACTTTCAACTCGAAACCTTTCCCTTGCCACGTATTCAATTCTTCAAGTCGCTTTTCCAGCATGCGCCACAGTTCTACGTTGCGTATCTTTCCCCATCCTTTTCCTGCAAGGTAACGTGGGGGCATCTCGTTGGCAAAACGTTCTACTACAAGGTCTGGGCGTAGCAGTTCGAGAAACTGCACCACAAAATCAATATATTCTGCGCAATCGAAAAGTTGAAAATCTTCAGGGTGTTCGGCATATTGGCGGGCAAAAGCGGTATGAACCGGAATTTGCAACTGGTGCATTTTCAGTGTGTTGAGTGGCAGTTGGTTGATGATGGCTGCTTCTGCCAGCATTTCTTCACGCGACTCGCCGGGAAGCCCGAAAATGAGGTGCGCACCGGTTTGTATGCCTCGTTTTGCCGTATTTTCAATGGCTTCAACGCTTTGCGCGAAATTGTGTCCGCGATTAATGCGCTCCAGAGTGCGGTCGTAGCAACTTTCAATGCCGTATTCCACTGCCACGCGACAATCGAAACTCGCTAAATAGTCCAGTATTTCATCGTTTACGCAATCCGGTCGTGTGCCGATGACCAATCCGATGACACCCGGCACAGCAAGCGCTTCCTCGTAGGCGGCAGATAAGCGTTCCAAAGGGGCGTAAGTGTTGGAATAGGCTTGAAAATATGCCAGATAGCGGTTTGCCTTCCGGTAACGCACGCGGTGAAATTCAATGCCTTCTTCCAATTGCTGCGTGATGCTTTTCTGCGGCGTGTTATACGAGGGGTTAAACGCATCATTGTTGCAATAAGCGCAACCTCCCCTGCCGACTTTGCCATCGCGGTTGGGACAGGTAAAACCGGCGTCAATAGTCAGTTTTTGTATCCTTTCGCCAAAATGTTCCCGAAAATAATCGGAATAGGAATGATACCGCTTTTTCACTTCAATCTGATAAATTTTCCGGAATAAACCTGTTTTTGGTCGCTCACTCGCAGAATGTACACTCCGGCGGGCAGGTGACCGGTATTGACTTCCACCTGCAAGTAAATGTGGTTGTCGGGCATTACGATATGCCTGCCCGCCTCGCTCACCTGCATCCATCTGCCCGCCGTGTCGAAACATTCAATTTTGACCGTTCCTTCCGGATTTTCAATATAGGCAAAAAGCAAATCGCCGGAAGGCTGAAAAACGATTTGCAACGCTTTGTAATAGGAATCGGCAGAAGGCGCTCTTGGTTCTCTTCCGAATTTCCCAATGGCTTTCACTGCCAAAGAGGCGTAAGTGGGCGGTTTGTTTTCGCTCAGCGGTATCCACGTGTAGCCGTCGCGCACATACAGGGAAGAAATACCTTCGTAAGGGCGCCTTACAGACTGGCGAACGGCAAAGGTATCCACCACATCGTCATAACTGATGCTGTATCCGATGTAATAATCTTCGGTAAGTTCCAAAATTCGATTAAAATAAATCTGAAACGGGAAGTTTTGATATTCTTTGCTGAGGACAAAATTTTCGCCCCATTGTTCTGTGACGGGATAGTCGCTACCCGTCCAAACGGAAAAGCGCACCCGCGAACCCAACGAATAAATTTGCGAAATATTCGCTTCAAGCCCGATAATGGTAGCAATCGTATCGTTTTTGAAACGTTCGGCAAAGGCATTCCACTCCTTGTCGTTGTGCCCCGTCATCACACCCCACAGGGTGGAGTTGACCACTGTTGTGCCTTCGTTGTGCCCGATATGGCTCATGGTATCGCTTATTCCACCATAGTTGGTTTGCGGATCGTAGCCATGCAATATCTCCACCCAAGTATCATCGGGGTCAAGCCATTTTTTCAGGCTTGTGCTGTCGGTGGGATAACTGTTCCACTGTCTGCTGAACTTCGCATATTTGTCGTTGACAGGGTTTCGGCAGGTGGCATCTCCTCCGGTAAGGGTGCCTGCGACCAGATGATTGGCATCAAATATCGGACTTCCCGACGAACCGCCTTCTGTAACGCCTTCGTCCCAGTGTGTTACAGTCCAATGGGCATTATTATCGCATTTCAAGTCGAGATCGTTGTAAGTGTCGGATACCAATGGGTCTTTTTCTACACAAATCTTTTTTACGTCACCGGCAGGATGGTGAATGCCCACGCCGGATGTCGGAGTTTGGGACGACCAATTCCAACCGGCATAGTATGGGTGGAAATCGGCAGGAATGTCAGTGGACAGTTCGAGAAGGGCAAAATCAAGTTCTTTTTTGCAGGCAAGTAAGCGTGCTCCCGAAATGGTTTTGGGCATACCGGATACAATGTTGCTTCCGCAGATAAGATTTTCGTACTCAAAAGTAAAAACGCTCTGTTCAGCCATCACGCTGTCGCTCACGCAATGTCCGGCTGTGAGGATATAGGGCTTTTTTACATCGCTTGCCTGATTGACCAACACCCCCGTGCACGACAGGTTTTTGTTGCCCTGTCTGGTTTGCAGTCGCACGATAGCCCGTTTTTCCAACTGCCAGTGATTGCCGTTTTTGCAATTCACATCCATTTCGCAGTCAGAAGAAACTTTGCGCGACATCGGGTGAGGATCTCGAAAGCCGTAGCCGACGCTTGAAATGGTAAACGCCTGAGCATTTTCCCTTGCCGGAACATTCCATTCCACAATGATGCTGTTGCCTTTCACCGCAGCCACCGGCAAAACCTGCGCGGGGCGGTTGTCCTGTGCCGTAAATGAATAAATAACAGTTTGCGACTCATTATAAATATGTATCGCTTCGCCGTTTTGCAGATGAAACTGCCGCAGCAACAAGTCTAACGACAGGGCATTCTCCGCTCTGATGCCTATTCGCCACACATAACCCGCGCCGGGGATGGTGTCCCACTGACCATCGGCGGGGGTGATGTCCACGTCTATGGAGGCGGCATAAATCCACGATTTCAGTTGGGTATTTTCTTCGAGCAATATCTGCCGGATGTCATCCACAGGTTCGGTTAAATGGATAAAAGACGACAGCGGGGGAAGGGGACAGTATGCACTCCACATACCGGCATCATTGGCAGCGCACAAGGTCTGCCAACACATGAATAATGTATATAGTGCTGTCCATTTTTGCATTGAAAGCAAACGTTTTATCTCGCAATTTCAAACTTCACCACTGCCTCATTCAGGCGAACCTGATTGGAGCAGGTTTTTCATTTTTCCCACCAATACTTCCACCTGAAAAGGTTTGCTGATATATTCGTTCATTCCAGAGGCTAAGCAATGTTCGCGGTCGCCGGCAAGAGCGTTGGCTGTGATGGCAATGACAGGAATAGGGGTTGCCCTGTTTTCGGCTTCTATTTCCCTGATTTTTTTAGTTGCCTGCAAACCATCCATTATAGGCATCTGAATGTCCATCAGCACAATATCGTATTTGGTATCGGACAGGTATTTGTCCACCGCTTCCTGTCCGTTGTTGGCAATATCAATGTTTTTCACCAATTTTTGGATACTCAGTATCACTATTTTCTGATTGATCAGATTGTCCTCTACCAACAGGATGTTGGCATTTTTCAAATCAACCGGAATTGGTGCTGCAGCCGATTTTACCGCCTCCGGCGTTTCAGTGACCGGAGCAGAGGCAGGGGCTGCGGTCTCCTGATGATTTGCATCGACCTTTGTGCTTTCCTGTTTTTCTGCGGTTTTTTCGTGTTCCGCCGCTTTCTCAAACTGCAAGGAAAAGGAATAAGTGGTAAATAAAGATTCTTTCACTTCTATCAGTTTTCCACCCAGCAACTCAATCAGTCCGGCAGCAATGGAGTAGTTCAAAACTTCCCTGGCTTCGGCAAGATTCATCACATCACTCACTTTTATGTTGAAAGTGAAGTTCATCGAATTTTCCGTTTCATGTTCCGCTATGCAGGAAATGATGATATTAATTTTAGCGCTTGTCTTGTTTTTGATGATGGCATCAATCAGGGTCAGCAATATCTGTTTGAGCCGAATGGGATCGCCGTTAAAATCGCCAAAAGCGTTGGTCTGACTGGGTTTTAGGGCAATGTTGTATTCTTCGCTCTGTCCCACGAACAGTTGTATCGTGTTTTTGAGCAAATCTTGAAGATTAAAAGCGATGTTTGCCGATTTGATTTCCACTTTTTTAGAAGACACTTTGGATCCGATTAAATCCATCACATCCGTTAAATTATTGATGGAAGCAAGTATGGTCTCCATCCAGTCCTTCTGCTGTTTGGTTAAATTAGTCTCGTTCAGCATGTTACTCACGCCTACAATGTCGTTTAATGGTGTGCGGATTTGATAGGACAACTGGGAGATATACTCATTCTTTGCTTGAATTTCTTTCTCTGAATCGTTGATCTTATTATCTCTTGCCGCTGTCGCTTCATCACTCAAAATCAAGTAATTTCCCATGCGAATGGCTATGCCGACAGCCATCACCACAGCGAAAGTGATTGAGTAGAGAGTAGAAAAATTTAATTCAATATCCATAGCCGGTGAGAAAATCAGGCTTCCCAAAAACACCAGTTCAAAAAGAGTAATGACGACGAGCGATTTTCTAAAATTCAAATAGGCAACGACATAAGTAGGGAATATCATGGTTGTAATCAGGCTGGCAATAAAATCTCCATGATACACAAATCCCAGCACCAATGCCGCGTGCATAATTAAATATACAGGGAAAACAAATGGGGGGTAATATTTCCTGTATTTTGCCAGTACAAAAAGGATGGCACACAATGCAGTAAATCCGTACAACATCCCTGCAACGAAACAGTCACCGGAAACGACAAGGGAATAAGTACCAAAGAGTACAAACACCGGCATCACAATCAGCAATACAAGGGTCATGGAAAGATCCAGCGACCGCTGTGTGATGGTTGTATTATGTCCTTTGCCTATCTCAAAGGAATTAATATATTGGTTTATATCCATATTAACTATTTGTATTTCAATTGCTTAATGTTTGTTTCTTATCTTAAGAGACACTCATTTCCAAACAACAATTATAATACTTTTTCCGAAAAAAAAAAAATCTTTGTAAAAAAAATTACGCATGAATGTTCGGATGAATAAAAAATTCATACATTTGCACAAAATTTCAAGCGAATTTGCAGAGGTATGCGGATAAAAATACTGTTTATTTTTTGGTGGGGCTGCGCAGGGCTAAACATCCTTTCAGCTCAAACGGATTCATCGATTCAGAAAATCCGTTATACTCCCGATTTTAAATTTCGAGATGGTATTTATCTGAATTTCGATCAGGTGAAAACCAATAAACCGATACCGAAATCACGTATTTTGACCTCTGTGGAATACAACAGCAATACGTTTTTCGACCAGATAACGGAAGAAAAAACGTTTACTTATTTCGATGATTTAGGCAACAGTCAGGAGGTGGCTATCAACCAGATTTGGGGATATTGCAAGAACGGCATCCTTTATATTGAGATGGGAGGCGCGTTCAACCGGATTCCCATTGTGGGCAATATTTGCCATTTTGTGGCTACGGTCACCAGTTACAGCAGGAATAACGGCTACAGTCCCTACGGATATGGCGGTTATCCTTATGGTGGTTATGGATACTCGCCTTATGGTTACGGTGGCTATCCTTACGGCTATTCACCCAATTACCGCACGTCCGAATTGAAGCAGTTTTTGCTCGATTTCAACACAGGAAAAGTGTTGGACTACGACAGCAAAAACGTAGAAACGCTGTTAATGAACGACCCCGAATTACATGACGAATATGCAGGCTTGCGGAAAAAAAAGAAAAACCAGTTGCGCTTCATGTACATCCGAAAATTCAACGCAAAATATCCCTTATTTATTCCTAAATAACTTAATTTCAAATCAATATGAAAAATTTATCTTTTGTCTTTTTATCTTTTTTTATGGTTTCGACAGTTGCCGCTCAGGACTATGTGCCTACCGAAAAGGACGTCAAGCATTTTTACGAAACTAAAACGGCGATTGTGCTCGAAAACAATCAGATGGCAGAGTACAACCTGATCATGAAAGAGGAGGCGCCTGCCGAGTGGACGATTACGCCTTTTGAGTTCATGAGTTGGAAAAATTTTGAGAAGAAAACTGCCGATCGGGCTTATTCTTTTGTCACTTTGAACAAGGTAACCATTGAAAAGGACAAGAGCAACGCACTATATCTGTTTTTGGATTTGGTGTTGGGCGGACCATCAAAGGGTTTGTCGGATATGCCCGACCTGTGTTCCATTCCTATTGCCTATTACAATGCAAATGAAGAAACGTACTTGTATAAAATAAGCGTTTTTCTTCGGTTTATGCAGAATCACGTCAAGTTAATCAGCCAAAATCCAGCCATTTTGGAGAAAAATATTCTGATGTATTACAACAGGAATGTACAGAAACTGGATGGAAAAACCCTTTATTTGCTTGCCGATGAGTTGGCGAAGGATGTTAACACCGAAGCCAAAATTCAAAAACTGTATGACGGAGCGGTGAAAATCGCGACCATCGAGGAAATTAAGCAAGCCATTGCGAACAAAGATCCCAATGTGGTTTTTCTGCACAAGGTGGGACCGGGCGACCGACAGAAAAATGCACGTTGCTATAAAATGCTGGTAGGCGTTGCCGATGCTCAGTTTTATTATTTTGATTATCACACAATTGACAGTAAATCGCCCGATGCTTTCATGGCTTCGGACTTCAAAAAACTGTCGCGAAAAAATTAAATTCTTTTTGAAGAAGTCAGTTCGTGGAAGGCGTCTTCCAGCGTTTTTTCCTGCAATTGCATTTCCAGTACCGCTATTTTTCGGTTGACGGCAAACTGAAACAAATCTGCCCGAATGTCACCTTTGCGGCTTTGTATAAGCCATTTGTTGCCGCCCAGCGTTTTTATCTGCGTTATATTTGCGATTGGTGAAAAATCAGACCGCAGCAAAGGCGCGCTAAACTCCACTATCACAGTGCTTCCGCCGGTTTGGCTCTTGTTGCGGATGTTGCGCACTGCGGCATCGGCAACAATGATGCCTTTGTTGATGACAATGGTCTTCCGGCAGATGGCTTCCACTTCCTGCATGATGTGCGTGGAGAGCAATACGGTCTTTGATTTCCCCACTTCCGATATCAGGCTGCGTATTTCGATGATTTGGTTCGGGTCCAAGCCTGTTGTCGGTTCATCCAGAATGAGCACCGCCGGATTGTGTATCAATGCCTGCGCCAGCCCAACTCTTTGCCGGTAACCTTTGGATAGTTGCCCGATTTTTTTATGCTGCTCCTGCCCCAAGCCGGTCGCTTCAATCATTTCTGCAACCCGCTTGTCCGAATTGCGCCCCAGATGGTACAATCCGGCTACAAATGACAGGTATTCCTTCACATACATATCGCCATAGAGCGGATTGTGTTCAGGCAGATAGCCAATACTGCGCCGCACATCGTCCGATTGCCGCTGCACATCGAAATGATTGACAGTGACGGTGCCGGAAGTGGCTGAAATATAGCCGCAAATAATTTTCATCATGGTGGATTTACCAGCCCCGTTGGGACCGATGAACCCTACTATCTCCCCTTTTCCGGCTTCAAAGGAAACGTTGTCAATCGCCAATTGGCGTCCGTATTTTTTAGTGACTCCCTGTACAACAATGGACATGATTTATTTTTTAATGCTGCAAAAATAGTAATTATTTGCCATTCACCGTATTATTCAATAAAAAAAGGTTGACTTTCGCCAACCTTCATTGCATAGAACACAATTGCTTAGTTAACTTTTGTCTTCAATTCAGCACCCGGAGAAAATTTCACTACCTTCTTGGCAGCAATTTTAATCTCTTTACCAGTTTGAGGATTACGTCCTGTACGGGCACTTCTTTTTACCACTGAGAAGGAACCAAATCCAACCAGGGCTACTCTTTGGCCTTTCTTCAGGGCACCTCCCGTAACTTTCAGGAATGCGTCCAACGCTTTTTTCGAATCTGCTTTTGTCAACTTCGACTCGCCTGCAATTGCATCAATCAATTCTGCTTTGTTCATGATAATAAAAATTAAGTTTGTAAATAAAATATTTAAAATTCGCCCCAAAAGTAGATATAAGTATTGACATACGCAAAATTATTTTTAAAAAAAATGAATTATTTTTAAAAAAAATGTTCATAGCGAAATAAATATTTATTTATGGGGGCTAATGGAAGTATTTATTTCGCTATTCGCAATAAATATTTTCACTCAATTAGTTGCGTTGCCCGGCTAAAACAGCCGGAATTTTATACAATTTATTGAATCCATCAGAATTATACACTCTGAGAAGAATGATGTACACGCCGGTCAAGGCTTTGCGCCGGCTGTCGTCCAAGCCGTCCCATGTGATGATGCCTTCCGTACTGACGATATTTTGCTTCAACAATTGTCGGATTCTTCGTCCGGCGGAGTCGAAAATAATCAAATCGGCTGTCAATGAGGACGTTTCAAATTGATAACTGATGGTCAACACATCGTCCACGCCATCGTTGTCGGGTGAAAAGACGGGCGGAAACACCGTTACGCTACCTTTTTCGGTTTCTACATCTAAATATTGCGAGTTTTGCTTGCCGGGAGTGCCAAAGCCTGCTGTTTGTGCTGCTGTGTGCCAATTGGTAGGGTCAAGACTGCTGCGGTCAGGGTGCAAACGTTCCAATGACACGCCTGCGGTTTCGGTCAGTAAGTCTGTATGTGTCTTTATGTTGTAATGTACCTCGTCCACGATATGCAGACTGCGGCTCAGCAAAACAATTTTCCCCGATTCTTTGGTCAGCGTTGGCAGATTGGGCATTTGCAGAAAGTTTTCCGGATGGTCGGTATTGAACTGTCGGATGATGTCTTCGGTATTTCGCGAAAGCACGATATACTGTTCGGGCAACAGCAGAAACGGTTCATTGGATAAAACAACCGGTGTGGACAGCGTGCCTGATGAATTGCGTAAAGCAATCTGTAAATCACTCGTTTGTATCGTTTTCTGCGAACGGTTGTACAACTCAATAAACTGGCTGTTGTCCGGCAAAGGCTGAAAAAGCACTTCATTGATGATGACATCCAAACTGTCTACCGATTGCGGCAGGGCAAACCGGAAACAGGCTGTCGGAACAGCATATCCGGAGCAATCTGTCATATCGCCGGTGATTGTTATTTCGTACCATTGCCCGTCCTGCAGCGGGTGACCAAGACTTACTGTCATCCGGTCAAAATGCGTACCGCTGATTCGGCTGTCAGAAACCGGCACAGCAGGCTCAAGGGTACAAACCGGCGAAATTTTTTCCAATGATTTGGATACATATAATATAATGGTATAGTTGTCGGTAATTGCTATTCTTTGTATCTGCGGAGCCTGCATATCCGTTTGGCTGGTGAAAACTGCATTTTGGCGTCCGGGAGTTCCTCCGGATGGGTCGGTGGATGCTTTCCAGTTGAAAGAACTGCTGCAACGCTGTTCCGGGTCAATCATTTCGAGCGACCAGCCTCCGTCATCCTTCATATTATCGGCATACCAATCGGCGGTAAAGTCGAGCCACGAAATGACGGTGCCTTCGTTGTTCTGCAAACTCAGGTATTGCCCCGCATTGCTGATAGCTGCCTGAGCGCCCAAAACAGGCAAAACGGTTCCATATTGCTCCATTTCGGGAACAGCAGCGGAATGTACCAGCAATGCGTAACTTCCTGCCGGCATAAGATACGGCGGTAAAAGTTTGCCGGTGTTGCCATATTTGAAAGTCCATCCTCCCAATTCGATATTTTTTCCCGATCGGTTGTGCAACTCAATGTACTCATATTCGGGAAGATGGATGGAAGGCGTCGGATTTGCCATCACTTCGTTGATGACAATATCGTATGGCAAGGCATGGCAGGGGATTGAAAATGCCAGCAAACTGTCCCGCATGGGGTTGTTATTCAGGTCGGTCAAGCCTTTCACCAACAACGAATGAGTAGTTCCGCAAGCCAATGTTTCAGGAAAAGTGAGGGTGAAAATTTTTTGGTCGCCACTCACTGCAATGTTTTCGGGGAAAATATCTCCTGTTGCGATAAAATCCTCGTTTTGAACACTTTCAGTAGCTATCGGCTCGGATAAAACGAGTTGTACATGGTCCAAACCGCTCTCAACAGACAGAATGACAGGTGGTTCCATGTCGCTGTATGCCTTGCCTTCTACATGAAAATCGTCAAAATGGAAGGCTTTGTTGCGTGTGCTTGTGTAAAAGCAAACTACGCCAAACCACGCCGATGCCTTCAACTGGTTGTCGGTTGCAGTTCCTTCGACTACCCACTCCGTTTCTGTGGAAAGTTTGGTTTTCAGCGTCCAACCATTTTGTGCATCTCGTGTTACTGTTACCTGTACCGCGTTGGTACTGTGATCCAATGCGCCTTTGTGACCGATGATAAGCGTTTCCGAACTGCTGCCTGTCTGTTTGAACAGGCAAACATCATCATTGGTACTGCCCAATCGCAGGTAATAGCCGTTGAGCGGCGCGGTCAAATCCGGTTGGTCTGAAATCAGATATACCTTGGCGTAATTGGTGGAGGAAGGGTTGAAATCCATTTGGCAAACAAAGCTCCACGAGGCTTCCAACGATATTTCGGACGCAGTTGACAGATATGACACCAAAGGCGCTACTGCCGCGAGGTCGTTGAGCCTTAGTTTTCCTGCATCTACAATGAATTTATCGGTGTTACCCGTCCATTCGGGTACATTCAGAAAATCACCATCTGAAAAGTCGTCTGTCCATTGTGCCGACACAACAGATAGGAAGAAAAACAACCCAAACAAGGCGCTAATGGACAGTTTTAACATGAGATGAACCGTTTTATTTAGAGGGCTAAAAGTAGTATTTTTTTACTGGAATTGGCTATTTTTTTTGAAAAATCCGAAAATTTTTATGTATTTTTGCGTAAATTTTTACAGAATGGCGACCAGAACCAGAAAAGCAAATCCCAAAAACGAACTTGTTCGTTTCGATTGGGCTATGAAGCGATTGTTGCGCAACAAGGCTAATTTTGCCGTG
>JAITTD010000299.1 GCA_031287245.1 Bacteroidales bacterium | reverse complement strand
CCATATCGGGATTGCCTGCCAGGGTTAATTTCACGCGGTCGTACAGGTTCCTGTAATCTTTTACGTGCGTATCTTTCAGCGCATTGTAACCTTTTGCAAGCGCGGAAGATATGTTTTTTTGTGTTTCGGCGACCGGGTCAACGCCTTTAAAGTTCACCCCGTCGGTTTTGTACTCGGTGTCAATCGCATAGACCAGGGTGACATGGTCGGCATGATTTACGCTCAGTTTGCTGTCTTTGAAAGCGACTGCGCCTCCCTCCGGTATCAATGCAATCCGGATGCAGAAGTCCAGCCCGTTGATTTTCAGTTTGCCGGAAAAGGTTATTTCATGCGCCTTATCGCGAACATTGTATTGGATGTTGTCCCGGCCATGCACTAACGGATGGTCAAGGTCGAAAGAGATTTTTCCTTTTTTATCGGCAGAAAACCGGCAGACCAGTACCTTGTCGGGGTAGTTGCAAAAATACTCGCGCCGATAGTCCGTGCCGTCCAATTGATAGGATACATTGCCCAAGGAATTAGCCAAATCCAGGGAACGAACATAGTCTTTCACCTCTCCGTTGTGATGGGCGAAATTCAACAACAGTTTTCCGACGGTGGAAAAATAACCGAACCCGTTAAAATCGCCGCGCAGATACTTGAGACACAAGGTATCCGCTTCAGCAAATTTGTCTTCGAGAATCAATCGGCGTATTTGAGCGATGTGTTCTTTTCCGCCTTTCAATATACCGTAATTGAAATTTTCGGTCACATTGGGACCGCCGGCAAAGAAAGTTTCTTCGGCAATATCGAAACATTCCTGATGGACGCCGCCATAAAATGACGCGCCCATGTAGCCGTTGCCGAGATGCAGCGACTGCGTGTTCCAGTCCTGCGCCGGATACGTGTACCAGATGGTTTCGTCGGGCGTGATATTTTGCCCGAATACGGTTGAGATGTTTATTCCGAAGAATAAAACAGGTAAAATGATTTTTATACTTTTCATATTATTATTCATTCAAAACTAATGCCCCTAATAGGGGAAGTCCGAAAACTTTTTAAGAAGCCTTTCCATCAATGGTGGAAACCCGAAAACTTTTTAAGACAATCATCAGAACGCAAAAATCGTGAATATATTTTGTTTTGCCTAAAAAAGGCTATATCTTTTTTTGAGGTGCTATGGGATACGAAATAAATAAGATATAACGGATTGATAGCCCGTCAGGGCTTCCATATCAATAGAATACGCTATACTCCCCTCAACACCATTCTCCGTAGGAGATTCACAATCAAAGAATGTGAAACCTCTATGAGGTTTTGGTGCGTTGGGAAACAATTTTTCTATTGATATGTTTTCCCTACGGGAAATTTGTTCGATACGCATTGTTTTATAAATTATTTATTTCGTTTGCCTATATCAAAACGTAGAGACGGTGCGCGCACCGTCTCTACAGGGCGTTATCACAGGCGAACCAACGCCCCCGTTGGGGCTTACAAAAAGGCGAGGATTCCGTTCCACTGTGTCGTCCCTGCGGGACTTGGCTGTAGTCGTGTATCCTCATCACCGTATGCTGAAGCATACGGTTAATAAAGTGCTGTCCCTGCGGGACAAAACACCGCAACTTTCGACTTTGCGAAAATAGCGCCTCAAAAAAAGATGTAATTCATAATTCATAATTCGTAATTCGTAATTCGTAATTTTTAATTCGTAATTCGTAATTCATAATTCGTAATTCGTAATTTTTAATTCGTAATTATTTTTTACTTTTGCAACATCAAATAATAACAACAATGGAACAAAAAGTAAAGGTAGGCTTGTTTGGTGTAGGTTTGGATACCTACTGGCCACAGTTTGAAGGATTGCTCGGTCGATTGACCGGCTATCAGCAGGAGATTGCTCGTAAAATGAGTGAGCTGGGAGCAATGGTAGTGGACGCCGGCATGGTGGACAATCCTGAAAAGGCACAACAAGCGGCTTCCTTTCTGAAAAAGGAAGAAGTGGAAATCGTCTTTCTCTTTATCTCCACTTACGCCTTGTCGTCCACCGTTCTACCTGTTGCGCAACGAATCAATGTACCCATTATTATACTGAATGTGCAACCCGTTCCGGCTATCGACTATGCCGCATTGAACGCTTTGAAAGACAAAGGCAAAATGACCGGTGAATGGTTAGCCCATTGTCAGGCTTGTTCGGTGCCTGAATTTGCGGCGGTATTCAACCGTGCAGGCATTCGTTACGAAATCGTATCGGGCTATTTGCAGGAAGAGTATGTATGGAAAGAAATCAAAGGCTGGATTGATGCCGCCGGCGTGAAAGCGGGGATGAACAGCAACCGCATGGGCATACTCGGTCATTACTATGGCGGCATGTTGGATGTATATACCGACACCACCATGCAATCCGCTGTTTTCGGCACCCATATCGAACTGCTTGAGATGTGCGAACTCAAAGCGTTGCGCGATGCAGTGACCGATAAAGAACTCAACGCGAAACTCCAAGAATTTACCGAACGTTTCGATGTATCGCCCCTGTGCGAACAGTCGGAACTGGAACGCGCAGCAAAAACTGCCGTTGCCCTGGACAAATTGATTGCCGGGCATCGTCTGGGTTCGCTGGCTTATTATTATGAAGGGCTTGCAGGCAACGACTACGAAAACATCGTAACCTCCGTGATTGCCGGGAATACACTGCTTACCGGAAACGGCATTCCCGTAGCCGGCGAATGTGAAGTAAAGAATGTGCAGGCAATGAAAATCATGTCGTTGCTCGGTGCAGGCGGTTCGTTTTCCGAATTTTATGCGATGGATTTCAACGATGACATCGTGATGCTGGGACACGACGGGCCTGCGCACTTTGCCATTGCCGAAGGCAGGGTTCAATTGGTGCCGGTGCCTGTCTATCACGGCAAACCGGGCAAAGGACTGTCCATCCAGATGAGTGTGCGACAAGGCGATGTGACCTTGCTGTCGGTGTGCGAAGGCAAAGACGGACTGTTCTTATTGGTAGCGGAAGGCGCATCGGTAGCAGGTCCTGTTCTGGAAATCGGAAACACCAACAGCCGTTACCGTTTCTCCATCGGCGCCCGCGAATTGATTGACCGCTGGTCGAAAGCGGGACCATCGCATCATTGCGCCATCGGAACGGGACATGTTGCGGACGCTATCGGTAAACTGGCGTCACTGTTGGGAATACCTGTTGTTTACATCTGTTAAAAAATCATTAAAAACCATATTATGTATCAAATCTTTTTATCAATTACTTTGATTGTTGGCTCACTCCTTGCCGGAGCGCAACCATCCGTTTTCGGGCAATCTATTCCCAACCATCTCCGTTGCGAGTATCTGCAAAATCCTTTGGGCATCGACACACCCCATCCCCGCCTGTCGTGGCTGATGGAGGATGAACGTTACGGCGCCAAGCAAACCGCTTATCAAATCCTTGTCGGAACCGATTCTTTGGCTGTTGCCAGCGGACAGGGCAATATTTGGAATTCACAAAAAGTCAATTCCGACCATATCTTGGTGACCTACGCAGGAAAAAAACTGATTCCTTTTACCCGGTACTATTGGAGCGTAAAAATTTGGGACAAAGACGGCTCCGCATCACAACCCGTTGTCGCTTCATTTGAAACGGGCATGATGGAAATGAAGAACTGGAAAGGTACGTGGATCAGCGATGGACACACTACCGGCGGGAACAGTATCAACGTGAAACCGGCGCCATATTTCCGCAAGGAATTTGCAACATCGAAGAAAGTCAAATCTGCGCGGGCTTATATTGCTGTTGCCGGTCTGTATGAACTTTCTATCAACGGCGAACGGATAGGCGATCACCGGCTCGACCCCATGTTCACCCGCTTCGACCGCCGCAATCTGTACGTCACTTACGATGTCACCCGACAAATACAATCGGGGAAAAATGCCGTTGGCGTGCTATTGGGCAACGGCTGGTATAATCTTCAATCTACGGCAGTATGGTATTTCGACCGCGCTCCCTGGCGCGACAGACCCACTTTCTGCATGGATTTGAGGATGACCTATGAAGACGGAAGCGTAGAAGTGGTATCTACCGAAAGAGACTGGAAAACAGATTTGAGTCCGGTCATTTTCAACAGCATCTACACAGCCGAACATTACGATGCCCGATTGGAACAGCCGGGATGGGACAAAGCGGGATTTGAAGACGCTAAATGGAAAAATGCGCTTTTGCGACCTGCTCCTTCTCAAAACATTGTAGCACAACAATTGCATCCGATACGAAACGTAGAGAAAATCCCTGCCAAAACCATGAAAAAGAAAAGCGACACACGCTATATTTTCGATTTGGGAAGAAACATATCCGGCGTCAGCCAACTTCGCGTGAAGGGAGAAGCCGGCACGGAAATAAGGCTTGTACATGCAGAGATTTTACGTCCGAATGATGAAGTGGATATTAAAAACATAGCAGAACATTACCGCCCGACGGACAATTCCGACCCCTTTTCCACCGATATTTTCATCCTGAGCGGGAAAGGCGAGGAAACATTTATGCCCCGCTTCAACTACAAAGGCTTCCAATACGTGGAAGTGACATCCACAAAGCCTGTCACGCTCACTGCCGATGCGCTGACGGGCTGGTTTATGCACAGCGACCTTCCGCCGGTGGGCAAGATTGAAACGTCCAATCCGCTGATCAATAAGATATGGCAGGCAGCCAACAGTTCCTATCTCGCCAATTTGTTCGGTTATCCCACCGATTGTCCGCACCGCGAAAAGAACGGCTGGACAGGCGACGCCAACTATGCCGTGGACCTCGGATTGTATAATTTCGACGGTATCACCGTGTATGAAAAATGGCTGGCCGACCACCGCGACGAACAGCAACCCAACGGATTACTCCCCAACATCATCCCGACCAGCGGCTGGGGATACGATTGGGCAACCGGTCCGGACTGGACTTGCACGATAGCCGTCATTCCCTGGGCAGTGTATCAATTTTACGGCGACAGCCGATTGCTGGCTGACTGTTACGAAAGCCTCCAACTTTATACCGATCATCTGATGGAGGTGGCTCCCGACGGCTTAACAGATTGGGGTTTGGGCGACTGGGTGCCGGTAAAATCAAAAACATCGCGGGAATATACTTCTTCCGTTTATTATTACCGCGTTGTTTCAATTATGGCAAAGACGGCTCAACTTTTCGGCAAAACCGATGATTTTACGAAATATTCCGCACAGGCTGAAAAAGTAAAATCAGCCATCAATCAAAAATATCTGAATACGGAAACCGGCATTTACGGAACAGGAAATCAGACGGAATTAAGTTTGGCGTTGCATTGGGGCATCGTTCCCGATGAACTGAAAGCGAAAGTGGCTGCCAGCCTTGCCAAACGGGTGGAAGCCGACGGCAAACATTTGGATGTAGGTCTGTTAGGCACAAAAGCCATTCTCCATGCCTTGAGTGAAAACGGATACGCAGACCTTGCCTACACGCTTGCCGCTCAGGATACTTACCCTTCATGGGGACACTGGATTGCAAAAGACAATGCCACCACTCTATACGAAGACTGGACGGCTATTGGCGAGAAGCGAGAATCATCGCTCAATCATATCATGTTCGGCGAAGTGGATGCCTGGTTCTACAGCGGTTTGGGCGGTATATTACCTGACCCCGAACATCCCGGTTTCAAAAATATCCTGCTGAAACCGAATTTCGTTACGGGATTGAACGAAGCCAATGTATCTTTCGATTCGCCTTACGGAAAGATTGAATCCCGTTGGGAACGGAAAAAGAAGAACGTTGTTTACCATATCACCGTTCCTGCCAATGCCACAGCGGATTTTTATCTTCCTTCCGGATACAAGACCGGAAAAGTAACTTTATCGGACGGAAAAGTGGTTTCCATCTCCGAAACCGGCAAAGGCATATACCGGTTAGTCGCCGGAAGTTATCATCTGGAACTCAAAAAACAATGAGAAATATCCTTTTATTTGTAATTATCTTTGCATCATGCACAGGCACCGTAAGAGAACGGTATGAATATTATCCATCAGGCAAAGTGAAGAATATAGTGCGATATACTGATCCTCAAGATACTACTAAGATAACAGTTGAACATTACTTTGAGAATGGACAGTTGCAGGTAAATACCCATTTTGAAGATGGAGAACGAAATGGTCTATATCAAGAATATTTGGAAGATGGAACTTTGTTTCACCTTGGAAATTTTAAAAAAGGCATGATGCATGGTTGTTTTTACGAATATGCCGAAGACGGCAGGTTGGAAACGGAAGATTTTTACTTCTTAGACAAGTTGGTGCTTGTAAATTTCGTTCAGTATTTTGGTTTTACCAGAACACGATTTAACTTCTGCGCTCCTGCCACGGATAATAAAGACACATTGATATTTCAAGGTCAAATCACATTTAACCAACATCATAAAATCATTGCAAAAGAAAGCCATTTTTACCATATTTCTTCCATTGATACAGTGAAACATCAAGTGGTACTGAAATTTTTGAATAAAGAACCCGATATGAACTGGAAGGTGGATCATCTTTATGCTGATAATGGGACTAATGTGAACGTTGATATTGAGACAGAATCTGACAGTATTTGTATTTCGTACCCGCCGTCGGCTGCTATTTTGTATGGAACAAGTTTTTTGACTAAAAACGATACAATTAAATCATACTCTGTTTTTATACCGGTTACTCCAGCAAAAACAAAAACACAATGGTAAAGATGTTTGTTGATTTTTTTATTGTTGTCCGCTAAACCCAAATAAGTTCCATTTTCCTTATTTATCTTATTGATTATTAGTGTTTATTGTTTTATTTTTCCAAAACAAGCCCCCCTGATTTCTGGGAACAGTGAATTTTGATATTCTATTTTTTATTTTTTTATTCAAAAAATAAAGCATATATTTGCCAAAAAATAGAAGATATGAAATCAATTGTTGGTAAATTATGTTTAGTGGCAATTGTTGCCACGAGTATTCAAGCGTTCGCTGCGCCCAAGAACAATTCCAAATTCGGGGGAGTGCAGGTTGGAACCATCACTTACAGTTTCAGGTCAATGCCCGACCAGTCGCTTCCTGCGTATCTGGATTACATTGTGAATGCGGGTATCAGTTCCGTTGAACTGATGGGCGGCACAGTAGAAAATTATCTGGGTATACCCGGTTCATCAGATGCCGTTCGCCAGTGGAGAACGGGTTTATCAATGGATAAATACAAAGAAGTGAAGAAGATGTTTGCCAAAAGAGGCGTCAAAATCAACGTGTTGAAGTTAGGAGAAGCGAATTGGTCGGATGAAGAGATTGATTACGCATTTAAAGCCTGCAAAGCCGTTGGCGCACAAGGGATCAGCATGGAAATATCGGAAAAAACGGCAAAACGGATGGCGCCCTTTGCGGAAAAGCACAAACTGTTTGTCATTCTTCATAACCACGGACAGCCCGGCGACCCTAATTTCAGTTTCGACCGTGTGCTGGCTATCAGTCCATGGATGCGGTTGAACTTTGATGCAGGACATTATTACGGTGCCACCGGCGATAACCCCTGCAACCTTATCAAACGCCTGCACGACAAGATTGTCACCATTCACATGAAAGACAAAACGGGACCAAAAGACACTCCGAAAGACCAGAATCAAGTATGGGGACAAGGAGGAACGCCTGTAAAAGAGATACTTCAATTGCTGCAAAAGGAAAAATGGAAAATCGAGTGCGATATTGAATTGGAATACAGCATACCGCAAGGTTCAGACGCCGTGAAGGAAGTGGCAAAATGCGTAGCCTACTGCCGCGAAGCGCTTAGCAATTGACAGTTGACAGTTGACAGTTGACAATTGACAATTAAACATGAAACTCGAAACATGAAACTCGAAACATGAAACATGAAACTCGAAACTCGAAACATGAAACTCGAAACATGAAACTTTAAACATTAAACTTTAAACTTTAAAAATGAAAACATTTTTTATATTGTTCATGCTGGTTGCAGCCATGTCTTCGTATGATGGCAAAGATGCACTTTTGCGTGCTGTTGAATTTGAACGAGCCGTCAA
>JAITTD010000238.1 GCA_031287245.1 Bacteroidales bacterium | reverse complement strand
GAGAGATTGTATTTTTGCATCAGGGCTACGGTCAGGTCGGCAACCAATGCTTCAACTTTATAGCGGACAGGCTCATTGTAATCAAGCAAGGCATCCAGTGCCTGTTCGGAACAAAAGGCTATTTGATGTGTAGGTTCATAGTATTTTAATTTGCCGACAAGCTCTGTCAGTTTAATCCGATTGTTTGCGTAAAGTTGAAATTGCCGGAACATTTTGTCGTTGGCAACAGGACCCTCCACAATATCATATTCATGCGGCGGCTCGGTTTCCGTACGCAGGCGGTTAAACATTACAAACTGCGCCCATTCGTTGTTGATGGTTTCAAAACGTTTGATTTTCAAATCAGGATATAAGGTTTTTGCCTCGTCCATATCAAAATCAAATTCCATAACAAAGGCTTGACCGGTTTTTGACTTCCGAACAGCATCCTGCGCTCTCCGCTCTGCATGAACTTTGACGGAAGTGGTGTAAAACCCCCGTCCGAAATCGCGGTCAGGCGGACACAACGCAAGGTCGATAGCTCCAAACTGAATATTTGTTCCGTGATAAAGTTTCATCTTACAACGTCCCTCCTTCGCTGCGGCAAATCGTTTGCAATGATTTTAATGTGATATTCGGATTTTCACAGTGTTCTACATCGTAAAAATCATCTAAAAATTCCATTCCGCCGTACTGTTTCAGATATTCAAACGATTGTGTTGCAGAAAGTTTGTGCTTTAATGCAAATTCATTAACCATGAAAGCAAGATAATCAACAACATCCTTTATTTTTTCCGCTGCTTGCTCTGCCATATCATATAATTTTAAATTATCCCACAAAGATACGAAACAATTACGAATTAAAAATTATGAATTATGAATTCTCACTTGAATATATCTGTTTTGTTTGTCAATACTTGCATGATGATATAGCCAAAGCCTTATCGTCATAGCGGATACGAGTTGCCTGATAGCGCTGAGCAGGATTGAGGCGTTGATCTTGCTTCTGCGGCTATACCGCCGCGTTGTCATCACGGGCGACCTGTCAACAAGAGGATGAATGCCCTTGGAAAATAACTCAAAAAAAAGATGTAGCCATTTTTTGGGCTACATCTTTTTTATTAATTTTGCGCTTATTTTGAAAACCAAAATCTCATTGAATTGTGACAAAGTTCACCCTTTTTGTGTATCAGTTTTTTCAACGTCATCGGGCGTTGTTTTTTGCTGTCATGCTGGCGTCAACGCTTGTGTTTGCATGGCTGAGCCTGAAAATTGAGTTTGAGGAAGATATTACCAAACTGCTGCCGCCGATTGAAAACGATCAGGGGACGCAGACGCTGGCTTTTGCCAACCTGAAAGTGAAGGATATGGTGTTCATCCAGTTCTACGACCGCAACGGAACGACAGACACCGATACCCTCACCGCTATATGCGATGCTTTTGTCGCGAATTTGCTGGCAAAGGACAGCGTTTACCACACGATTAACGACGTGATGAGCCGCATCGACGAGGATTTGTTCCAAAACGCCGTCGGTTTTCTGTATGAAAACGTGCCCGTCTTCTTGGACAGCACACAATACAGCCTGCTGGATGCTTTGCTCACCTCTGAGGCTGTGGATCAACAGATGGCTGAAAACTATTCCCTGCTGGTTTCGGCTGCCGGCGGCGAGTTTCAGGATATTATCGTCAAAGATCCCATCGCCCTTCGCAATCTCTTTTTATCCGGTTTTGGCAACAGCAACCCCTTGGGAGGCAGTTACGCCTTTGTCAACCAGCACATCGCTTCTTCTGATTCGAGCGTGGTGGTTGCCTTTCTGGCGCCAAACTTCCAATCGTTCAACTCCAAGCAAAACCTGCTGTTATGCTCATTGGTAGAAGACGAGATAGCGCACTTTCGGCAACAATACCCGAACGTAGAGATTCTGTACCACGGAGCGCCGGTGCGGGGCGTCTATAATTCCAAACGCATCAAAATGGACTTGCTGCTGACGGTGTCCGTTTCCTTAGCGCTCATCTGTATCCTTCTTTTGCTGTGCTTCAAAAACAAATCGACACTGCTGTACCTTGTGGCGCCGGTGCTGTATGGCATCGTTTTCTCAATGGCTTCCATTTATCTGATGAAGGGCGCCATGTCGCTGATGGCTGTCGGTATTGGCGCCATTATCATGGGGGTGGCGTTCAGTTACGTGCTGCACGTCCTCACTCACCACAAATATATCAACAATCCCCTACAACTCTTGAAAGACCAGACTGTTCCGGTGTGTTTGGGTGCGCTGACCACCATCGGCGCTTTTATGAGCCTGATGCTGACGGAATCGGATTTGCTGAAAGATTTCGGATTGTTTGCATCCTTGGGATTAGCGGGCACTACCGTCTTTTCACTGCTGTTTCTCCCGCAAATATTCAACTTGAAAAGCAACCGCAAGTCGGAAAGGGCATTTGTCTTGCTCGAAAAAATCAATTCCTTTCCTTTCGAGCAGCAGAAATGGCTGATTGCGGTGATTGCGGTGGTGTCTGTCGTTTGTTTTCTGAAATCGAATCTGCAGGATTCTTTCGACTCCAACCTGCAAAACATTGGCTACCATGACAGTCAGGTAGTCCAATCGGAAAAACTGCTGGCTGAAAAGACCATCGGCGTGGACAGCCTTACCACCATTTATCTGGCAGCGGTGTCGGAACATTTGGACTCGGCGCTCATTTCCGCACAACGCTTGTGTGTCCGTTTGGACGAGGCTGTGCGCGAAGGATATATCAGCGGATACACGCCTTCGTTCTCACTCTTTATCCCTGCCTTTGAGCAAAAAAGGCGCATCGAACGCTGGAATACATACTGGACAGCGGATAAAAAAGCGGATATACGCCGTAAAGTGACCGAAGCCGCCGTGAAAAACAAGTTTGCTCCCAACGCTTTCGAACCGTTTTTCGATATACTGGATGCGGAATATGAGCCGGTTTCCCTCTACGATGCCGAAATCGTCCCCAAGCAATTGTTGAGCAGTATGATTGAGTTTACAGACAACCGCTACATGGTGTTCGTTCCCGTAGCGATGAATTTCAACCGCCTGCTGGAATCGGGAGGCTTCATCACCAAAACCAACCCTGATGTTTTGGTGTTAGATCCGATGTTCTACACCACCGCTATGGTGAACATGATTCGCGACGATTTCAACATCATCCTGCTCATCTCTTCGCTGTTTGTGCTGATCGTGTTGCTGCTGGCATACCGTAATATCACGCTTTCCATCCTTGCCTTCCTGCCTATGGGGCTTAGTTGGTACATTGTATTGGGTATGATGGCGCTCTTCGGCATCAAATTCAATCTCATCAACATTATCATCTCTTCATTCATATTCGGGATAGGCGTGGACTACAGCATTTTCATCATGGACGGGCTATTGGCGAAATTTCGTACCCGCGAGCCGCTGTTGATTTACCACAAAACGGCCATCTTTTTTTCGGCAATCATCCTGATCATCGCTGTTTCATCGCTGCTTTTTGCCGTACATCCCGCCATTTCGTCCATCGGCGTAGCCACACTCATCGGTATGGGCGCCACCATTGTGATAGCCTATTCACTGCAACCCTTTCTGTTTGCACAGATCATTTCCGACAGAACAAACAAAGGAAAAGCCCCTCTCGCCTTTAACCGCCTGCTGTGGTTCAATAAACAGGCACCGGTGCGCGACATAAAATGCAACTACCTCTACAAGGGCTATGCGGTGGAATCGCGTTTGAACAGAGCGCTGAAACGCACAAAAAACTATGCGCTGTTGGCGGAAATCATTGCCCACAAACAGCATTTGCTCGACTATGGCTGCGGGGCTGGATTTTGTTCCTACTATGCAGCATCAGTAAATCCGAAAATGCACATCACCGGCTTTGATTCCCGCTCGGTTGCTCTGGCTGACAACTGTTACCGCAAAACGGACAGGATGCGCTTTACGACAGACAGCGCCTCGCTGGGCGAAGATTACGATGTGCTGATATTGCAAAGCCTTCCTGATGCAACGGTGCTCGTTGATTTGCTGAAACACGCCAAAGCGGTGCTTCTATACAAAAAATATTTGCCGGATGTCAAACCGCATCTGCAAAGAGCCGGATTGGAGGAAACGGGACAAGATGAACTTTTTATAGCCTGCCAGTTGAATGAAAAAGTTCACACTCTTTGAACGAGCGACACTGGTATATATTTTTGTTACATTAATATATATCAGTTGTTTTTTTGGGAAGATAGAACGTCCCCTGATTCACTGCGGCGTGCGGCTGCTCGTGGCGGTGGTCACTTATTGGATGGCTTGGTGGGAAAACAAAACAGATTCGCCGTCAGTGGCAGGGGTTAGACGCTTCTTTCCCTTGTTGATGCTGGGCTACTGGTATCCGGAAACCTTCTATTTCAACAATTTCCTGTTTGACAATCTGGACAGATATTTCATAGCGGCAGACGACGCGCTGTTCGGCGGGCAGCCAAGTCTTTCATTCAGTCGGTATGTGCCTTGGGCATGGTTCAGCGAATTGATGTATTTCGGCTATTTTTCCTATTATTTTCTTGTTTTGGGTGTTTCTTTTTGGTGCTACGTCCACCGAAAGGGAATAGTGGATAAGTTGATATTCCTGATTGTTGGCTCTTTCTACTGTTACTATCTTCTTTTCATCATTTTTCCGGTGGTCGGTCCGCAGTATCAATTTTTGCCACCTGCCAATGAGGTGCCCGACGGATACTTGATTAGCCGACTGATGCAGTTTTTGCAGGCAACAGGCGAAAAACCGACAGGCGCATTCCCCAGTTCTCACGTCGGCATCACGCTGATCATGGTGATTTTCATCTATCGGTATTGCCGAAGCCTGTTTCGCTACGCCCTGCCGCTTTTTATCAT
>JAITTD010000237.1 GCA_031287245.1 Bacteroidales bacterium | reverse complement strand
GTGCGCAAACAGATGATTACCGAAGATTTTTTTCTTGAAGACCTGCGAAACACCGAACGCAAGGTGCTGGAACAACGTAAAGTCATTGAAGACCAAGCCGCAGCCCTTTCTGAAAAAGAAAAAGCTCTTTCTGAAAAAGATCATGCTCTTTCTGAAAAAGAGAAAGCCCTTGAAAAAGCCGATGCTGAAAAAGTGGCTCTCATGGCTCGCATAGCAGAACTGGAAAAATACAAAAAAGGATGAAAAAGTTATTATGGACAGGCTGTTGGTTGCTGTCTTTTGGCGTTTTTGCGCAGGACAAGCCGCTCTCCATCGAAAAAATTTATTCCGGCGAACTGTTGCAGACCAAAGGCGTTCAAATGATGAAATGGATGCGGGACGGCAACAGTTACAGCCTGATAGAATACAACAAAGAGCAGCAGGCTAACGAAATCGTAAGGTATGATGCTGTCGGCAATCAGCGGACGGTGCTGGTACCGGCGAACTGGCTGATGGAGGACGGTAAAAGATTGCGAATACAGGACTATACGTGGAGTAACGACTCGCGGAAGATGCTGCTGTTCTGCAATGGACAACGGGTGTGGCGCTATCCGACGCGCGGCGATTATCAGGTGTTGGATATGGCTACCGGCAAACGTTACCCGCTGGGGAAAACTTTGCCCGCAGCATCGCTGATGTTCGCCAAATTCTCGCCCGACGGCAGCAGAGTGGCATTCGTGAGCCGCAATAACATCTATGTGGAAGAACTTGCTACACAGAAAATCACGCAACTGACCTTTGACGGCAACGAAGAAATCATCAACGGCACATTCGACTGGATGTATGAGGAAGAATTTGACTGTCGCGACGGATTCCGGTGGAGCAGTGACGGGCAAAGCATCGCCTATTGGCAGTCGGATACCAAGGGAACCGGCGTGTTTTATATGCTCAACAATGTCGATTCCATCTATTCGCGCCCTATTCCCCTGCCTTACCCCAAGGTGGGAACAACGCTGTCGGCGGTGAAGGTGGGTATTGTGCCCGCATCCGGCGGACAGACGCAATGGATTGACATTCCGGGCAATCCACGCGACAATTATCTGCCGCGTATGGACTATATCCCGCAAAGCAACGATTTGACGGTGCATCAGTTTAACCGGCTGCAAAACCGCAACACCGTGTGGCTGGTGCACAACGGACAGGCAACCGTCCTCTTGACCGAAACCGACGAGGCTTGGGTGGACGTGAACGACCAAAACCGCTGGATAGACGGCAACAGCGCCTTCACGTGGATGAGCGAACGGGACGGATGGCGGCATCTGTACCGCGTTAGCCGCGACGGAAAGGACATCCGCTGCCTGACGCCCGGAAACTTCGACGTGATAAGCATAGCGGGCACGGACGTTGAAAAAGGCTGGTTCTATTTCATAGCCACAGAGGAAAACTTTACACAGCGCTACCTGTACCGTGCCACGCTTAACGGCAAAGGCAAGGTGCAAAAGATCAGCCCCGCAGGGCAGGAAGGACAACATAACTACAACTTTTCACCTACCGGAAAATGGGCTTTACACAGTTTTCATAACGCACTTACGCCGCCGGTATATGACATGGTGCAGTTTCCAGCCGGCAAAACGGCACGAATATTGGAAGACAATGCCGAAACAAAAAAGAAGTTTGACGAACTGCATCTTCCCGTGAAGGAATTTATCAAGGCGGACATCGGACATATTGTATTGGATGCATGGATGATAAAGCCGCGAGATTTTAACCCTGCAAAGAAATATCCGGTGATTGTGGATATTTACGGCGAGCCTGCCGCTTCCACCGTGCAGGACAGTTGGGGCGGAGGCAACTTATGGCATCAATATCTGGCGCAGGAAGGCTACATTGTGATGAGTATCGACAACAGAGGCACCAATGTACCTCGCGGGCGCGAGTGGCGCAAGTGCATCTACAAGAACATCGGCATCATTAACACTGACGATCAGGCAGCCGCGATGCGCAAACTGCTGTCGGAATACCCGTTTATGGACGCCTCGCGAGTGGGCATTACCGGATGGAGCGGCGGCGGCGGTTTAACGCTGAACTGTATGTTTCGTTACCCCGATGTTTACAAAACAGGCATTGCCGTGGCTTTCATTTCGCGCTTAGACCTGTACGACGCTGCCTATCAGGAACGGTATATGGGTTTGCCCGAAGGCGAAAACGATGCATACCACAAAGGGTCGCCCCTCAGTTATGCCCGCAACCTGCAAGGCAATCTGCTCATCGTTCACGGCACCGGCGATGACAACGTGCATTACCAGAATTGCGAAATGCTGATCAATGAATTGGTGCGTCACAAGAAAATGTTTTCCATGCTGGCATACCCGATGCGCAGCCACGGCATCTACGAAGGTGAAAATACCTCGCTGCATCTGCGCCTGTCCATGGAAAAATTTTGGAAAGAGAGGCTGTAAATCTTAATTATTAATTATTAATTATTAATTATTAATTATTAATCAAAATCTACAGACAGAGAACCCTCTGCGCCACAGGCCCGCAGGGACTACACTTTAATCTACGGACAGGACAGGACAGAGAACCTTCTGCGCCGCAGTCCCGCAGGGACTACACTTTATTAACCGTAGATTTTAATCTACGGATGGACAGAGAACCCTCTGCGCCACAGTCCCGCAGGGACTACACTTTATTAACCGTAGATTTTAATCTACGGACAGGACAGGACAGAGAACCCCTCTGCGCCGTAGTCCCGCAGGGACGGCACTTTGTTGCTTTTCGCCCGAATGGGCGGGATTTTCATCACCGCAGGTCATCGACCTGCGGCAGAAGCCCCCGCCGGTCCCCTGCCTGAAAGGCAGAACATGAATTGGTAGCCTTTTAGTGCTGCCTTTCAGGCAGTATTGTTCGTGTGTTTGCACTACCGCAGGCAACGCTTCGCTCGCCTGCGGTTATGAAAATCAAGCCCTTCGGGCATCATAGCACCTCAAAAAAAGATTTAGCCATAATTAAAATTATTTGTATCTTTCGACGATTTTTATAAAAGGAAAAATGAAACAAGCAGATGCCAAGGAACAGGTTAAAACCCTTTTTACTAAATATTTAAAACGAAAAGGATGCCGGAAAACGCCGGAACGGTTTGCCATTTTAGACGAGATATTTTCCAATGACTCGCATTTTGACATCGAATCGCTGTATCTCCTGATGAAAAACAAGAATTACAGGGTGAGCAGAGCCACTCTGTACAACACTGTTGAATTGCTGCAGGAGTGTAAATTAGTGGTTAAACACCAGTTTGGGAAGAGTTTAGCACAGTTTGAAAAGGCATATCCTTCGGTGCAGCACGACCACCTGATATGCGTCAGTTCCGGCGAGGTGATAGAATTTTCAGATCCCCGTTTGCGGAAAATCATCAAAGAGATATGCCGCAAGCGCGATTTTAAACCCACACAATACTCATTATACATATATGGCGAAAAAATTCAGTAATCAACATTAAAAAAACAATGGAAAGAAGAACATTTTTGAAAAAAGCCGCTCTTTCAGGGGCGGTCATCGGATTAGCCGACAGTATTATTGCATCAACGGTGAATATTCCTTCATCTGCAAAAATAACACTCAAAGAAGGCGCTACTGTCCTCTTTCAAGGCGATTCCATCACGGATGCCGGAAGAGACAGGAAGGTGAGCACACCCAACACCTCGCCTATGATGGGCATGGGCTATGCGATACTGGCAGCCGGCGCCTTGCTGGAAAAATATGCGGAGAAGCATCCCGTTATGATCAACAAAGGCGTGAGTGGCGACAAGGTATTTCAACTGAAAGCACGCTGGGACGCGGAATGTATCAATTTAAAACCGGATGTGTTGAGCATTTTGGTAGGTGTGAATGATTTTTGGCACACCAAATCGGGCGGTTATAAAGGCACAGCCAGAACTTACGAAACGGATTACCGCGCCCTGCTGCAACGGACGAAAGAGGCTCTTCCGGAGGTGAAGTTGCTGATTGGCGAACCGTATGCAGTGCTGGGTGTAAACGCGGTGGATAACAGTTGGTTTCCGGCTTTTGACGAATATCGCAACGCAGCGCGAAAACTTGCCGAAGAGTTCAACGCTGTCTTCATCCCTTATCAAAAAGTGTATGAAGAAGCCCAAAAACGTGCTGCGCCTTCCTACTGGACACACGACGGCGTCCATGCATCACTGGCAGGTGCCCAACTAATGGCAAAAGCATGGATGCAAGCGTTTGAATAATTATTTTCTTTTCTGCAAAAAGAAATTGCTTAACAGTGCGGCACATTCTGCTTCTAATACGCCCGGCATGACAGTTGTGGATGGATGCAGTACGGGTGCACTGCAAAGCGAATACCCGTGTTTGGGGTCGGAAGCGCCATACACAATGCGCGTTATCTGCGCCCAGTAAAGCGCTCCGGCACACATCAGGCACGGTTCCAGGGTCACATACAGTGTACAGTCTTTGAGGTATTTTCCGCCCAAAAAGGTGGCAGCCGAAGTGATAGCCTGCATTTCGGCGTGAGCGGTCACGTCGGTCAGCGTTTCGGTGAAATTGTATCCGCGTGCAATTATGCGGTCATTGGCAACAATGACCGCACCTACCGGCACTTCGTCTTTTTCCAGCGCTTTTTTGGCTTCGCGCAATGCTTCGCGCATCCAACGCTCGTCTGTATTCAGGTTCATCCGTCTGTTAAGAGCAGTTGCAATGGCAGTTGTCGCAGGAACCGGATGAGCATCCGCCTCCGGACACGCCAAATTCCAATTCTTCGGGGGTCGCTTCGCGAACATCCACCACTGTACCGGAAAAGTACAAATCGTCGCCCGCTAAGGGATGGTTGAAATCCATCACTACCGTCTCTTTTTTTACTTCAGCCACAATGCCGTTGAGATGGTTGCCTTGCGAGTCTGTCATGGGAATGGCGTTGCCTTCCACCAGCAGGTCATTGTCTATTTCCCCGTCAACAACAAAAGCCGAGAGGGGAATTTCTACCAGCGCTTCGTCAACAGCCTGACCGTATGCATCGTCGCATTTCAGCAGAAAAGCGAATGCATCGCCGGTTTTCAACCGGTCAATGTTATGCTCGAAAGCAGGCAACAGGTTCCCGCCGCCATACAGAAACGTGAGTGGCTTGTCGGCTACAACGGTTTCAATGATTTCGCCGTCTTTTCCGTCGATGCGAAGTTCATACGACAGCGATACTACTTTGTCTTTGGATATATTCATATTGAGATTTAAAATTACAGGATTTTTTCCAGTAGATTGGCTTTAAAATATTTGTCGGGGAAGATAGCCGGTATTATTTTACCTGTGGGCGTGTATAAATACGACTCGTGTATCACAGCATCGGGCAAGAAATGCAACTGTTTGTTGAATTGGTTGACAAAAACAATAATGGTGCTCAGGACGAGTGCGTTGACCAGCAGCCCAAAGCAAGCGCCCAACAGTCTATTGAGAAGCCCTAACGCAACAGCGTCAAGCATTTTGCTGATTATTTTTCCGGCTACTATCACCATGAGCATCATGCAAATGAAAACGATGAGGAACGACACGAAAGAGCAGGCTAACCGGCTCCATTCATGCGGCAAATGCGGTTCTACCAGATAAGCGAGCGAAAGACCGCCCCAGATGCCCAATCCTACGCCAATGATGGAAAAAGTTTGCATGACAATCCCTTTTCGAAACCCTTTCACGAATCCCCACACCAGACATACAAGGATGACAGCATCAATTACGTAGTTCATCGTTATAAATCGGTGATTAATTTGTATTTTGGAACCAACGTTTTCATAATCGACCAGCCAATCAGGTAAGCCAGCGCACAAACGATGAAAATGATGAAATATCCGGCAGGTTTTCCTTCAAAACCGAGGAATGTCAGCGGTTCGCGCACGAAGGTAAAGCCTTCCGCCAGTAAATCTTTGGTCATTTCTACCACATTACCGTCTTTCAGGGTGCTTCCGGCAGCATAAGTGAACAGACTTCCTGCGGATTTTTGCATAAACATGGAACCCAATCCGCCTGCCATGCCGCCTATACCCGTGATGGTGGCGATAGCGCTTTTCGGGAACATATCGCCCACGGTAGAGAAAATATTTGCCGACCAAGCCTGATGTGCCGCGCATCCCATACTAATCATCAAAACCGACAGCCAGGCAGCGTTCCGCCCAAGCGAAGGCGTAAACCATTCGCCCAAAGGCTGAGCCAACAGCACGCAAAGCGGGAAAAATGCAAATATCAACATGGCTCTCATCCTTGCAGCGTAAGGGTTTTGCCCCGAACGGCTGATGAAAACAGTCGGTAATTTGCCACCATATATTGACAGTACGGTAGTAATGGCATAAAGCGTGAAAATGAGCGCCATGCCCAATCCTTCGGTAGTTTTGATGCCAAAGTTGGCGCTCAGGTACGAAGGCGTCCAAAAAAGGAAAAACCACCACACGCCGTCGGTCATAAATTTTCCCACAGCAAAAGCCCATGTTTGTTTGTAAGAGAACGCTTTCGCGAAACTGATTTTCTTCACGGGGGCAACTTCTGTCCGGGCTGTTTCTTCGTTTTTATCCTGTTCGATATAGTCCAATTCGGCTTTGTTGACAAATTTGCTTTTTTCGGGGGCAGAATACAGGAAAACCCACAATCCCATCCAAATAAAACCGAGCGCTCCGATGATGATAAAAGCCATTTCCCAACCGCAGGCTTTTGCCAAAGGCGGGATCGTGAGCGGCGAAATAAGCGCTCCTACCGATGCGCCCGCGTTAAAGATAGATGTCGAGAATGCCCTGTCCTTTTTGGGATTATATTCGGCAGTTACTTTGATAGCCGCCGGAAAATTGCCTGCCTCGCCCAGCGCCAACACCGACCGGGCAACAAGGAAGGCATACATACTGACAGTGGCAACGACAACAGCGGTATCTCCGGTAGCCTTCGCCAATTCGGCAGCAGAGCCAAGCCCCACCCACGATTCGGTAAAAATTCCGCAAAAAGCATGCAGGCAAGCGCCTGCAGACCATACGCCAATCGCCCACAAGTAGCCCTTTTTGGTACCCATCCAGTCCACAAATTTGCCTGCAAAAAGCATACAAACAGCATAAAATATGGAAAACCATGAAGTGATTGTGCCGTAAATATCGTCATTCCAGTGAAATTCCGGTTTGATAAATTCATCCCAGGTGAGCGACAGCACCTGCCGGTCTAAATAATTGACAGTGGTGGCTACAAATAGCATAGCGCACATTACCCAGCGGAAATTGCTTGTTTTTTCGATGCTTGAATACATAAATATATTGTTCTAAGAATGATATGATGAACCACAAGTGAATTTTACCACTGCAAAAGTAGATAAAATCTTGGAATTTCCAAGCGCGTGCGATGAAAAAAGGTCCTGTGTTTGTAATTTGGCAGCAAAAAAAGCAAACTATTTAATATTTTTTATGAAAAGAACCAGACTGGATATCTTATCGTTATATTATAATATTAAAGTTTTTTTCTTTTTTATTCAAAAAAATAACTACTTTTGTACGATTCAATATTCTTGAAGAATGGCGCTTGCAAAAACAAGGAAAGCAAAGATCAAAAAAGCAACCCCCAATAACGAATTAGTTCGTTTTGACTGGGCAATGAAGCGTTTGTTGCGCAACAAGGCTAACTTTGCTGTGCTCGAAGGTTTCCTTTCAGTCTTGCTCAAAGAAACGGTTAAAATCATCAAAATTACCGACGCCGAAGGAAACAAGGCAAAAGAAGCGCTCAAATTCAACCGTGTGGACATACTGGTTGAGAACGACAGGAAAGAATTGATAATCATTGAATTGCAAAACTGCAGTGAGGTAGATTATTTTTTCAGAATGTTATTTGGCGTATCCAAAGCGATTACCGACCATCTTGAAATGGGCGACAGATATGTTGAAGTACGAAAGGTGTATCATATCAATATCGTTTATTTTGAGTTGGGGCAGGGTGTTGATTATGTATATCACGGCTCTACCGAGTTTCGAGGCATCCACCGCAACGATGTACTGAAACTCAACGCCAAGCAGAAGGAACTTTTCAGCAAAGAAACGGTGAGTGAACTCTACCCTGAATATTACATTCTTCGCGTAGAAGATTTCGATGATGCCGCCAAAGACAGCCTCGACGAGTGGATCTATTTTTTGAAAAACAACGCCATTCCCGAAGAATTTACAGCCCCCGGCTTGCCCGAAGCCCGCAAGGCTTTGCGATACTACAAACTTTCGGATGAAGAGCGGCGAAACTACGACTTCCACGTTGACCAGGCACGCTACGAGCAAAACGTCATCAACGATTCTATAGAGAAAGGATTGACGGAAGGAAGAGCAGTGGGATTGGCAGAAGGAAAAGCAGTGGGATTGGCAGAAGGATTGACTAAGGGATTGACTAAGGGATTGGCTAAAGGATTGGCTAAAGGAAAAGCGGAAGAGAGAGTTTTGGTAGTTATCAACAGCCACAAAGCAGGGTTGTCGGTAGAAACCATTGCGATGATAACCGACCTTGCCCCCGAACAGATAACTGCCATTCTGAAAAAACAAGGATTGACCGAATAATTTTTGAGCGTTTGAAAAAGCAAATATGACCGAAGATTTTCTGCAATTTATATGGCAGCGCGGATTGTTCGTACAGCAGGACAACCATACTGACGGCGGTGAACTGGTGGAAGTTGTTCGCATGGGGATGCTCAATACCCATGCAGGACCCGATTTTACGGATGCTCGCATCAGAATTGGCGATACACTCTGGGCTGGCTGCGTGGAAATTCATCTGCGCTCGTCCGATTGGGAAAAGCATGGGCATCATACCGACGCGGCGTACAACAACGTGATTCTTCACGTGGTCTATCAGCACGATGCCCCCGCGTATAACGCCTTGCGAGCAAAGGTGCCGGTGATGGAACTGCGATTTGACGACCGCTATTTTCAAAATTACCTCCAACTTTCGGACAGCAAGGAAAAGATTGCCTGCAAAGATAAAATCGCATTGATTGACGATTTTAGCCGCATGAACTGGTTGGACAGACTGGCAGTGGAGCGGCTCGAACAAAAATCCGAAGCCATCATGCAAACCTGCGAAGCCACCGGACACGACTGGGAAGAAACATTTTACCGACGATTGGCACGAAACTTCGGATTCAGTCTCAACTCACTACCGTTTGAGTCGTTAGCCAAGTCGCTTCCTTTGCGCATTTTGCAAAAGCACAGCGACCATCTGCAACAGTTGGAAGCGCTCTTGTTTGGACAGGCTGGCATGCTACAGGAAAAAATGCCCGAAAACGAGTATTATTCAGCCTTACAGAGCGAATACCGTTTTCTGCAAACAAAGTACAATTTGATGCCCATTGAGGGATTTCTTTGGAAATTTTTGCGTCTTCGTCCTGTCAATTTTCCAACTTTGCGCATCGCACAATTTGCCGCTTTACTGTATCAAAGCGAACCTCTTTTTTCGCGCATCATTACAGCCAAAGACCTCAGTGCGAAGGAGAGTATTTTCGCTATAGAAGCATCCCCATTCTGGGATAACCACTATGTATTTGGGAAAATATCCGATAAACGAAGAAAGGTGTTGGGCAAAAGCGCTTTCCTTTCCATCATGATCAACACTGTCGCTCCTTTTTTGTTTGTGTATGGCAAGGCACGCGGTAAAGAGGATGATTGCATCCGTGCGGTCGAATTGCTCGGGCAGTTACCCGCCGAGCACAACAGTATCATAACAGGCTGGGAAACTTTGGGGTTCCGTATCGACAATGCTTTCACCTCGCAAGCGCTGCTACAACTGCAAAACGAATATTGCAACGCCCGCCGTTGCCTGCATTGTGCTTTCGGCAATGCTATTGTAAAATCTTCAACAGAATGAATACAAACAAACAAATATGGTTATTCGATTTATTGTTTTCATTATCAGTAAGTTTTAGCTTGATATTGACTTATCGCTTGTTTCCGATAAGTTAAATTTTACCCTTTGTCTTCACACCAATCTCAAACTATTTTGTTCTATTCGTGTGGTTTCTTTTTGCTCAATTTTTTATTAATCTCGGTTTTCAGATATTTTTTACAAATACAGGCAATAAAAAAGGAAAAGCGCGTTCTTTTTGTATAGGATATCTCGCCTCCGAAATTATTATTTTCTTGAATCATATCAGTAGTGCATCGTTCAAAGATTTCAGTTTGGTAATCACTGCTTTCTGCATTATAATGTATAATAGCCTTTTGAGACATTTTGTGGTTTCACTGCGAAAAGAATGGAAAATAGTGACTAAGACCAAATGGAAAAGGGACAGAACCATATTGTCGGTTTGTTTCATTCTGATTTTATTGGGTTGTGTAATAACTTTATTCAGATGAGCCATCTTCAAAAATTAAGTATGGATGACCTTTGTCGAAAAGCGCCTGAGGAGTTTCGACAAGCGGAGAAATTGCCAATAGTGGTCGTGCTGGACAATGTGCGCAGTCAGCACAATATAGGCTCCGTATTTCGCACGAGCGATGCCTTTTTAGTCAAATCTGTTTATCTGTGCGGCATTTCGGCAACTCCTCCCAACAAGGAAATACACAAATCGGCGCTGGGAGCGGAAAACGTGGTGGCTTGGCAGTATTTCGACAATACCCAGCAAGCCGTTGAGCAGTTGAAAACAGACGGTTATGCTGTATGGGGCGTGGAACAAACCCGCAACAGCACTTCGCTCGAAGATTTTTGCGTAAAGCAGAACGGTCGCTATGCCTTCGTTTTCGGCAACGAGGTGCGCGGTATTGACCAACAAGTGATAGATGGTTGCGAAGGCTGCATCGAAATACCGCAATTTGGCACCAAACATTCGTTCAATGTTTCGGTTTGCGCCGGAATAGTGCTTTGGGAATGTTATCAACAAATGAAAAAAACGGGAAAACGGATAAACGGATAAACGGGTCAAAATCAAATTTTTCCCGTTTTTATTGATGCTTATGTTGAGTGAACAGTTCAGGCAGGGTTTTCGCTACCAGATTACAATCATCACCTCAATGAATATCTCATGAAAATAGAAAGTATCCACAGCATGCATCTGCAAATTTTTAATTCGTAAGTGAAATGGGAGATTCATATCCTTGTTTGGAAGAAAAAATTCAACAGCGCTTGGATTCAAATAAATTTTCCATACCTTTACGCCATAATTATCAATTCAAAATGGACATCATTCTCAAAAAAAAGCATCCTATTATTCGCTACAAAGCCTATATCATCGGAGGTTGCGCTGTGCTTGGGCTGTTGGTATATGTGTTGGTGGCGTCGTCGAGACCGAGCCGGTTGCGCTACGATGCCGAGAAATTGCAGTTTGCAGAGGCGCAATATGGTAAATTTATGGAGTATTTGGATGTGGAAGGCACCGTGCTGCCCATCATCACGGTGAAACTGAACGCTTTGGAAAACGGTTCGGTGACGCACATTGTCACCAACAACGGCGAGATGCTTCAAACAGGCGATACCATTATGGTACTGAACAACCCTGAGTTGGTGCGCACCATTGAGGATGAACGGGATAATCTTGAAAAGCAACGCATTACCTACAAGCAGAAAGAGATAGAGATGCAGCAGAAAAGTTCCGAACTGCGCCGCCGTTCCATCGAAACTGCCTACAAACTGAGGCAGGTGACCAAAAAATACGAGTTGGACAAGTCGGAAAACAAGATGGGCATACTCAGCAAAGCCCAGTTGGAACTGTCGGAGGACGATTATCTGTACAATTCAAAAAATACGCAGATACTTATCGAAGAGTTGCGGCACGATTCGTTGATGAACGTGATTCAGAGCGACCTGATGAACAATGATATGCGGCGTCAGGAAAAAAGTTTCGAGCGAATCCGCGAAAGGCTGGACGGATTAATCGTTCGCGCACCTGTCGCCGGACAACTCAGTTTCGTCAGTGTGATACAGGGCGAAAGAGTGGCGGCTGGGAATAATTTGGGCGAACTGAAAGTGATAGACCGCTTCAAAATCAGCACCAAAATCAGCGAGTATTACATTGACCGCATCATGCCCGGGCTACCGGCTACTGTGGTGTATCAGGGACAGCGCTTTCCGCTGAAAATCACCAAAGTGAACCCCGAAATCAAAGACCGGCAGTTTGATGTTGACCTCGTGTTTACAGGCGATTTGCCGGAAAGCATCCGCATCGGCAAAAACTACCGCATACAAGTGGAACTGGGGCAGCCGGAAGACGCACTCACCATTGAGAAGGGAAGTTTTTTCCAATCCACCGGCGGACGATGGATTTTCCGACTCAATGAAGCCGGCGACAAAGCCGTCAAAGTGAATATATCCATCGGGCGGCAAAACCCGCAGCAATACGAAGTGATGGAAGGACTTCGCAAAGGCGACCGCGTGATTGTGTCAGGATACGACAGTTTTGGCGAAGCGCAAGAAATTGTTTTGAAACGGTAAATACGGAGAAACGGAGAAACGGATAAACGGGTGAACGGATAAACGGAGAAAAGGACAAACGAATGAACGAATGAACGAATGAACGGAATGAACAATGAATCACAATTGAATCACAATGAATCACAACCGAATCACAACCGTATAACAATGTATAACAATATATAACAATAAAAATGGTAACACATTATTTTAAAGTGGCGTTTCGCAATTTGCGGAAATACAGGATGCAAACGATGGTGGGCGTTCTTGGGTTGGCAGTGGGGTTCATTTGTTTCGCCCTGTCTGTGATGTGGATACGTTACGAGATG
>JAITTD010000166.1 GCA_031287245.1 Bacteroidales bacterium | reverse complement strand
AAATAAAACAATGTCCGAAGCACAAGTCCGTTCTCCCCGCGCAGCAATGCTTACATGGGTCAACGATCAGATAGGATCGAATGTTCCGGAAGGCTCCCAGTTAGCGATTGTGTCCGATCTTTCGCATTACAAGGTGGAAGCCGAAATATCAGACAGTTACGGAAATAAAATTCATTCGAGCAGCAATGTTATCATCAAATCATCCAACAAAGAATTGCGGGGAACAGTCGGCAACATCGTTCCATCCGTCAAAAGCGGAATGATTACTTTTACCGTTTTGCTTGACGACAATCAAAACGAAATCTTACGGTCAGGTTTAAAAGTGGATGTATATATTGTCAATTCCATACAGGAAAACACTTTGCGCATCGCTAACCGGTCCTACTACACCGGCGCAGGCGAATATGACCTCTGGGTAATAAGCGATGGCAAAGCAGTAAAACGCAAGGTAGAACTTGGCGAAAGCAGTTACAATTATGTGGAAGTAAAAGAAGGGCTGAACGAAGGCGAAACCGTAATTGTATCAGACATGAACAGGTATCTGAATGATCATATCCTTCAAGTGCGTGATTGGAAATAAAAAATTCTGTAAGTATAAATAAACATCTTCATATTGAGGTCATTATTGTTTGTTATTTTGAAATCGTGTCAGGCTATTCACTAATGAGCCTTTGTTATATCCAACCCATTTGGATATGATTTTCCCATGAGGGTTTATCAGGAAAAAAGAGGGAAATGCCCACACACCATATTTGATATAGGTTTCGCTGTATGTTCCTTTCCCGTCCCATAAACCTACCCACGAAACGCTGTCTCTGTCCAATGATTTTAACCACCATTCTTTTTTTGCATCGCAAGAAAAGCTTACGATGGTTAATGAGTCGCTATAGGTTTGATGGATTGTTCGGAGTTCTTCTGCCGCTTGAATACAAGGTCCACAATGGGTTGTGGTAAAGTCCAACAGTATATACTTGCCTGTTTTTTCAATTAAGTCGGAAAAATTTATTTTGTCGCCTGTTTTGTTAAAGGCTTCAAAATCATGATAATGATCTCCTACTTCTGATATTTTTTCATTCAAATAGACTTCTACGATTTTAGCATATTTGCTGGATTTCAACTCGTTTGTTAAGTTTTCATATAGCACACGAACAGTATCTTTGGGTATGGCACTTTTTAAATATCCTAAATTAATGACGGCTGGATATGCGTTTGTATGCGATTTTACATATTCAATACGTATTTTTTGAATGCTGTCGTCAATCAGTCGTATTTTACGCCCAATTTCTTTCCCTTTTTCGCCCTGTATTTCAGGCGATAGGCGGAAATAAGATTGAACAAGAGAGTCGCGCTGTATTTCCAGCGATTTAGTCAGATCTTGCAGGTCATCAAAATCTTTCTGTGTTTTTGATCCTGAAATTTGAACATTGAATGGAAAATCTTTTATATCGCCTGTCACCTTTATTTTTTCATTTCCAATCAATAAATTTTTGTAAATCAATTTATTGTCAATTCGTGTATTCAACCAGATTTGTTCGGGAACATTTTCAAGAACACCCTTCAATTCAAATTGATGGTTGATGATTAATGCACTGTCAAATGTTTCATCCGAACTCATATTTCTTAAATAAATCATCGTACTGTCTGGAAATCCGGTTAGATTTCCTTGTATCACATATCCATTTGGTTGGTTACACGAAAAAAGAACAGCAGTAACTGCCGCTAAAATTAACTTTGCTGCTTTCACCGTTGATACTTCCCTTTTTTTGTTTTCATATCTTCATGCTATTATTAAATTAAATTTCATCTTTATCTTACAAAGGTAAATTAAAAACTTTATCTTGTAATATATTCAATTGTTAAAAAATATTAAAAACATAATTATACCCTGTGAGATGTATCAAAATTGCCCTTTCCGTGTTTCTTCTTTGCGAAAAACAGCGGCAAATAAAAGATGATTCCAATCATTGAAAAGAGCAATCCTCCCATTGTTCCGGCGGCGAGGGTAAACCAGAACGGTTCGCGGGTTTCGCCTACTACGAAGGGCACCAATCCGAGTATGGTGGAAAAAATGGTGAGCAGCACCGGCATTATTTTGCCGTGCAGCGCCTGCATATACAAACGGCGGGGAGCGCAGGGCGAGCCTTTTCGCAGGTTGTTGTAGTCGTTGAGGATGTAGATGGCTGCATTGACCGTCAGTGCGCACAGCAGCACGAAAGCGGCAAATCCGCCCTGGTCAAAATTCAGATGGAACAGATAAAATGTCAGGAACAGACCGATGAATCCGAAAGGCACCATGCTGATGACTGCCAGCGGCTGCCACAGCGATTCGAACAGGATGGCGCAAAGGATGTACATCACTGCCAGAATCAGCAGTATCATCCAGTATTGTTTGTGGTCGTCTTGCCACCACCATCCGCCGCTCATGTTTTCGACGCGGAAACCGAGCGGCAACACTTCATTGTAATCTTTGATGGTCTGGTCGTGCAGTTTGTGCCCAAACTTCGACGAACCGATATAATCGTAACTCACCACCATCGTATATTGTTGGTTTTCCTTGCACACCTCCTGCTGTTCCGTGTCTTTCACCATGTCGCTCACCGCAGACAGTTTGACAGACGTTTCGCCCGATTGCAGCAAATTGTTGTACAGGTTCCATTTGTCCGTTTCAGCCAGTTGTTTGGCGCGATATTTGATTTGCCGGTAGGAGCCTTCCATCACCGTTCCGGCGGCTATGCGCTCGTTGCCCGATGCGGTGCTTACCATGTTGAAATAAGCAGGCAGAGAAATACCGCTCATGGCTAACTTTTCGATGTTGGGCGTCAGGATGAACTCGCGGTTGATGTTTTTGTACCACGAATTGCGGCTCATCAGATTGACCTCCTTGATGCGCGGATTTTCCTTTAATCTGTTGCCCATCTCATTGGCATAATCGAACAATTGATCGTAGTGGTAGCCGTAGAGCCGCATACGGTACTGTCCGGATGTTTCGCTCAGGCGATTGGAAAAACCGTCTCCTATGCCGTAAACGCCCCATTCGGCAGCGCCGGATTTGATACTCCATGTGATCAGTTGGTTTCTCAGATAATGCGGAAAATAGCCCATTTCATGTTCCGGCTTGAAATTGATTTGGATGTTTGCGTTTTGCGAATTGTTGATGTCGGTTGTAAAAAGTTCGATTTCAGGGAAATTGGCTAAATACTTTTCCAACGATTCCATGGCATGGTTCATCTGCACAATGGTGGATCCGGGCGGCATATTGGCTACCACCGAAAGGCTGGTACGCTCGCGGTTGGAGTTCCATTGCGAACCTTCATACACAAACTGAGCAAACAGCCGCAAACTCCCTCCCAGTGCCTTATCAACAATCGGTTTGGCTTTTTCTATGTACCCGACACTGCCCAAGGTTTTGTTATACCAGGTGGCAAATGTTGTGGGTTTGTCAATCTTTGCAGGCAACATAAACACAGGCAGTCCGAAAGCAAGAATGAATACGGTCCATGCCACCCATCGGAAACGGCGAATGCCTCCTGCAACGGATGCATAAATTCGCGACAGCACGGCAAGGCGGTGACGGGCTTTCAGGTTTGAAGTTCCACGTTTGAGGTTTTGTGTTCTGTTTCCTGCTATTTTCGCATACAGTGCAGGGGTGAAGAACCATGCGCTGGCTAAGGAAACCGTCAGATTGATGATGATGACTACCACAAAGTCAACGAGGCTGGCTTTTATTCGGTCGTCGAGAAAAAATACGGCGGACAGGGCGATCACCGAGGTGCTGGTGGCTGCAAGGATAGCGAGAAAGACACGCCTGTCGCCTCGGCTGCGGATGTGCTCCATCATCACAATGGTGTTGTCGATAATCAGCCCCAGCGAGATGGTGATGCCTGCCAGCGAATACAAATGCAGTTCGACGCCCAGCAGATAGTACATACCGAAAGAAATGCTGATATTGACGATAATGCTGGTGAGAATGATGGCGAGAAACCGGAATTTACGAGTCATCAGCAGGATGAAAATCAGCAGGATGCAGATGGTGGCGATGGTTCGGATAAAAATCTTGTCCAATTCCTTGCTGATGTATTCTGTGGAATTGTAGGTATTCAGCAGGCTGTAACCCTTGGGCAAGCGAGATTCCATTTTTGCCAGTTGGCTGGTGATATTTTGCGCCAGCACAACATGATTTGCCTGCGAGGATGCATAAATCACGATGTTGATGGTATTTTTGCCGTTGATTCGGTAATAGGATGTCGGTTCCTGCTCAATATGCCTGATGGTGGCGATATCACCCAAATGGAGTTGCCGTCCGTTGTTCTTTTGCAGGGGTATGTTTTCAAGCGCGGCGACTTCCGTGCCTGCATTGCCCACCGTAATTTGCATCCACGAAGGGTTCCCTTCCGTATTCACATCCTGCACCATTCCAAGCGATTCCACTCGGTAATACTGTTCCACAGCCTGTTGTATGACGGCAGGCGTCAATCCTGCTGCCTGCAACTGTGCAGCGTCGTACTCTATCATCCATTCGTAGGGGGCAGCGCCGTAAACTGCAATGCGATTGACGCCTTCTATCTGCGCCAAAAAGGGTTTGATCTGTTCTTCGGCATATATCTGTATGCCGGCAGGGTTGGCAGGCGCTTGAAGCGAATAGACCAGCAGCGCTTTCTCCTGTTCATTGTTCGGGCGATTGAGCGAAAGGGTTGGGTAGCTCACGCCTTCGGGCAGTTTGGGGTAAAGTTGGCGAATGGCGGACGCTACCTCAAACCGGGCAGCATCCATGTCGGTGGTTTTGTCGAAATCAATGGTAATATAGCCGTAATTGTTTCCCGATACGGATGAAATATT
>JAITTD010000194.1 GCA_031287245.1 Bacteroidales bacterium | reverse complement strand
ATCCCGTTATTTTAGAATATTACCAACTGAACAAGAGCGATAAAATCGAAGTATCCAATTTCAAAATCATCACTCCAAAATTAGCAACCGGAGACGATTTGATTTTTTCATTTGCCTTGCAAAACAGAGAAAATAGACCGCAAAATATCAGGATGGAATATGGTCTTTATTATCTGAAACAAAACGGGCAACATTCAAAAAAAGTATTTAAGATAAGTGAGAGAACATTTCTGCCTGACGAAAGGGCTGACATTAAAAGAAAACAGAGTTTTAGAATAATAACGACCCGTAAATTTTATTCAGGCATGCATAAATTATCCATAATCATTAATGGGCAGGAACAAATGACGGCGGATTTTGAGTTGATGATATAATGACAAAATCGTAATTTCTAATTTACATCATATCTTTAATGTATGTCGTTGATAGAATTTAACCATGCGAGTTTCAGAAAATTCGACCGTATTGTGTTTCCCGACACCTGTTGGACGCTGCCAGAAGGGGAGCATTGGGCTTTAACCGGAGCCAATGCATCTGGAAAAACTACCTTTTTGGAAGTCGTCGCCGGTCAATGGATAGCAACGCAGGGCGAAACCGCGTATCATCTTTCCGACGATGAGATAGCATCCGTCTTTTTCTGCGATCGTCAAATCAATTACGGTAATTTCTACTATCAGCAACGCTATCATGCCACCGAAACGGACGGCGTTGTTACCGTTCGAGAGTTTTTGGAATTACAGGGCAACGCATTGCCGGAAATATTGCAGACGCTAAACCTGCTTTCCTTGCTCAACATGGAGATTATCAAACTGTCCAACGGGCAATTCAAAAAACTGTTTATCGTTAAAGCCTTGTTGAAAAAGCCGCGTTTGCTGCTTTTGGACAATCTTTTCATCGGCTTGGACGCTCAGGCACGCGATGATGTCAACGAAGCGCTGACATGCATTGCCGGCATGGACACACAAATCATTATGACGGCAGAAAGCGGACAGATCCCTGCGTTTATCACTCACGTCATGGAAATAGCGCATTTTTCCATCAGTCGTACCTGTTTGCGCACGGAGGCGGTTACTGCTGCCCGTCAGGTCAAGGCATTGCCTGAATTGCCGGAGCCGCCCGTTGCCGGTTTCGACACGGCTGTACATCTTCACCAAGTAACCATCCGTTATAACGGGAAGACCATTATTGATCAAGTGGAATGGCTCATTCGCCGTGGCGAAAAATGGGCGCTTACAGGCGCTAACGGAGCTGGCAAGTCCATGTTGCTGAGTCTTATCTTTGCCGATAATCCGCAGGCTTACGCCAACCGCATCACCATTTTCGACCGGCTGCGCGGCACCGGCGAAAGTATTTGGGACATCAAAGAGCGGATAGGCTTTGTGTCGCCGGAGATGCACTTCTACAACAAGCGCCATATCACCTGCATGGATTACGTGATGGAGGGTTT
Source organism: Bacteroidales bacterium (assembly GCA_031287245.1). Classification (GTDB taxonomy): domain Bacteria; phylum Bacteroidota; class Bacteroidia; order Bacteroidales; family UBA4181; genus JAIRLS01. The sequence goes on along the minus strand of JAITTD010000194.1, from coordinate 4,547 downwards.
GCAAGACAATCCTTACGTTCGGTATATGATAACCGAAAAAAACAGCCGTTTTGCAGCAGCACTGTTCGCCTATTTTTCTGTGGAAGACATCGCGGAAACTTCTTTTCAGCGGATTTCCACAGGGCAGCAAAACATTGTGCTACTCATTCGTGCTTTGGTGAAAAATCCGCCGATGCTGTTACTTGACGAGCCTTTTCAGGGGTTGGATGCAGAAAACGTAGCGTTGGCGAGAGCCTTGCTGGATGCTTATTGCAAAGATCGAACGCTCATCTTCGTTTCGCACAACCCAGCCGAACTGCCGGATGGCATCAACCGACATCTGAAAATAGAGGATGGAAAAGCAAAAATGATCAAAAATATCCATGCATGAGTTGGAATTGCCATTTTTTTTTTAATTTTGCATTTTTATAACGAATGATAGTATAAAAAAGCATGAGTCATTGGAAAACTTTCAGTAATGGCATTTTAAAAGAAAATCCGGCTTTCGTACTGGTGCTGGGAATGTGTCCCACGCTGGCAACTACCACTTCGGCAATCAACGGGTTAGGGATGGGCTTGGCAACCACTTTTGTGTTGATGCTGTCCAACGTCGCCATCTCGTTGGTGGCAGGTTTTGTGCCTGATAAGGTGCGGATTCCTGCCTATATCGTAATCATAGCCTCGTTTGTGACGATAGTGGATATGCTCATGTCGGCTTATGTCAATTCACCCGGACCCAACGGTGAACAAAGTCTTTACGACCAGTTGGGCATCTTCATCCCCCTGATTGTAGTGAACTGCATCGTTTTAGGTCGTGCTGAAGCCTTTGCTGCCAAAAATAATGCTTTCATGTCATTTTTAGACGGTGCAGGCATGGGCTTGGGTTTCACCGGTGCGTTGACTTTGTTGGGCGCTATTCGTGAGTTCCTGGGCAACGGCTCGGTGTTTGGGCTGCAATTGCTGCCAAGCACCACCAATATCCTGATTTTTGTGCTGGCGCCGGGCGCTTTCATCGTGCTGGGCTTTCTGATAGCGTTGGTCAACAGAATCAAAAAAGTGTAAAACAGGCTAATCGAAAAAATAAAAAACAAAAATGGAGTACATTCTTATCATTATTTCGGCAATTTTCGTCAACAATGTGATATTGTCGCAATTTTTGGGCATTTGCCCCTTTTTGGGTGTTTCCGGCAAAATTTCCACAGCGGCAGGCATGGGCGGCGCTGTTATCTTCGTGACAACCATTTCCACCATCATCACCTACCTGATCATGAACTATATACTGGTGCCGCTCGACATTGCTTTCATGAAGACCGTTACCTATATATTGGTCATTGCGGCGCTGGTGCAAATGGTGGAAATCATCCTGAAAAAAGTCAGCCCCGCCATGTATCAGGCGTTGGGCGTTTTTTTGCCCCTCATCACCACCAATTGCGCCGTTCTCGGTGTAGCTCTTTTGGTGATTCAGAAAAATTTTGACCTTATCCACAGCGTTGTATATGCCACCGCCACTGCTATCGGATTTGCCATCGCAATGCTCATTTTTGCCGGCATTCGCGAACAAATGGAATTTTCCGCTATACCGAAGGGTATGAAAGGGATACCGATTACCTTAGTCACTGCCGGACTGTTGGCAATGGCATTCATGGGCTTTGCCGGAATTGTGTAATGATTTTCTTAGAGACCTGTAAAACAGAAACTTAAATTCGGTTGAAAACTTGTTAATAATACGAGGCTAAAAAATTTGGCTGTATAGTATTATCCTTATAACTTGCGTCGAAATTTTTGTAACTGAATAACCTTAAAAAAATAGATTGTAATGATTGTTGATACGATGGTTTCCAGAGAGATAGAAGCGGAACAAAAAGAAGAAAAAACGTACACTTTTGATGAAGCGTTTAAAAAATCGCTCGAATACTTCAACGGCGATGAGTTGGCTGCCAAAGTGTGGGTGAACAAATATGCCATAAAGGACTCATTTGGCAATATTTACGAGCAGTCTCCCGATGATATGCACTGGCGTTTGGCGCGTGAAGTGGCGCGTGTGGAACGGAAATATCCGAATCCGCTGAGTGAACAGGAACTGTACGATCTTTTCAAAGAATTTCGCTACATCGTACCTCAAGGAAGCCCAATGACGGGCATGGGGAATCGTTTTCAGATTGCTTCCTTGTCCAACTGCTTCGTGATTGGCAACGACAGCCATGCCGATTCTTACGGCGGCATCATGAAGACAGACCAGGAACAGGCGCAACTGATGAAACGAAGAGGAGGCGTAGGGCACGATTTGTCGCATATCCGCCCCAAAGGAAGCCCTGTGCTCAACAGCGCGTTGACTTCCACCGGCGTAGTGACGTTCATGGAGCGCTACTCCAACACCACGCTCGAAGTGGCACAGGATGGTCGACGTGGCGCCTTGATGCTCAGCATTTCCAGCAAACACCCAGATGCGGAAAGTTTTATTGACGCCAAAATGACGCCCGGAAGAATTACCGGCGCCAACGTATCGGTGAAAATTGACGACGAGTTCATGAACGCAGTAGTGAACAATCGCCCCTATACCACGCAATACCCGATTGACTCAAAAGAGCCTGTCTGCACCAAAGACATCAATGCCGAAGCTTTGTGGAAAAAAATTATCCACAACGCATGGCAGTCGGCGGAGCCGGGTATTCTCTTCTGGGACACCATCATACGAGAGTCTGTGCCCGATTGTTATTCCAAATTCGGCTACCGTACCATGTCCACCAACCCATGTGGCGAAATTCCGCTCTGCCCTTACGACAGTTGCCGCTTGTTGGCAATTAATCTGTATGGTTATGTAGAACAGCCATTTACGGCTGTTGCCAAATTTAATTTCCCGAAGTTTAAAAATCATGTAGCCAAGGCTCAGCGCATCATGGACGACATCATTGATTTGGAATTGGAAAAAATTGACGCTATTTTGGCAAAAATTGATTCCGACCCCGAAGATTCCGAAGTAAAGCGCGTAGAACACCGTTTGTGGGAACAAATCCGCCTAAAAACAGAGGAAGGACGCCGTACAGGCATCGGTATCACCGCCGAAGGCGATATGTTGGCAGCGCTCGGCATTCGCTATGGCAGCGATGATGGCATAGACTTCTCTGTCGAAGTTCAAAAAACCTTGGCATTAGAGGCATATAGAGGATCCGTAAACCTTGCAAAAGAACGTGGTTCATTCAGCATATATGACCATTTGCTTGAACAAAACAACCCTTTCATCCAACGCCTGCGCAAGGAAGATGAAAATTTGTACAAAGACATGCAACACTACGGCAGACGCAATATAGCGCTTCTCACCATTGCCCCGACCGGTACCACAAGTTTGATGACGCAAACCACATCAGGTATCGAACCTGCATTTGCTGCCTATTACAAACGTCGCCGAACTGTAAACCCTAACGATCGGGATGTTACAGTGTCTTTCGTTGATGACAAAGGCATTGCTTACGAAGAATATACAGTTTTTCACCACAAATTTATTGACTGGATGAAAATCAACGGCTACAACGTAAAGGATGTGATGAAATACAAAGATGAACAGTTGAGAGAAATCGTTGAGAAATCGCCCTACTGCAAGGCTACAGCAGGCGATGTGGATTGGCTGAAAAAGGTACAGATGCAGGGCGAAATGCAGAAATGGGTGGACCATTCCATCAGCGTCACCATCAATCTGCCCAAAGACGTGTCGGAAGAAATGGTGGGCAAACTGTACATCACTGCGTGGAAAAGCGGCTGCAAGGGCATGACCGTTTACAGGGAAGGCTCGCGGGAAGGCATTTTGCTCAATGCCACGCCCGACAAACAGGCAAAAACAGAGGCGCCGCGCCAACGCCCGGAAACATTGGATGCCGAAATCATCCGTTTCAAGAACGACAAGGAAGACTGGATCGCATTTATCGGCTTGTACGAAAACCGTCCGTATGAAATTTTCACCGGTATAGCCGATGAAGACGTGTTCCCTATCCCCAAATCGGTCAACAAAGGGAAAATCATTAAAGTGAAAAAAGCAGACGGGAGCAAACGTTATGATTTTCAATATATTGACAAATATGGCTATCCCAACACCATAGGCGGTTTGTCGCATACCTTCGCGCCCGAATTTTGGAATTACGCCAAATTCATATCCAGCGTTTTGCGCTTCGGAATGCCCATACCGGACGTGGTCAACCTGATTTCATCCCTTCATTTGGACAGCGAATCCATCAACAGTTGGAAAAACGGGGTAGAACGTGCATTGAAAAAATATATTCCCGACGAAACCAAGGTTACCAAAGGCAACAAATGCAAAGAATGTGGCAGCGAAGGCGCATTGATATATAAGGAAGGCTGTATCACCTGCACCAACTGCGGATATTCAAAGTGTGGATAATTGCATGCTTTTCGGTTGCCGTTCTTTATTATTTCTCGCTAAATCTATATAAAAAACTACACATTTAGTAGATAATTTTAAAATAGTTCGCTAAATCATATATTTTTCGTACCTTTGTAGCGAAAAATAGTTGGCATTATGAGCGGTTGTACCAGTCATTAAAAAAGATACAGCATCA
>JAITTD010000187.1 GCA_031287245.1 Bacteroidales bacterium | reverse complement strand
ATGATTGCCTATTACAAGTTATATTCACGCCTGCTACAGGCTGAGATGCTGTCTAAATACTCGCCCAAAGATATGATAGAACTCGCAAAAGCAGTCTATAAAATGAAAATCAGAAACCAATGGCATCTGTCTGAAATCACCAAAAAAACGCAGGGTATCTTCACCAAAATAAAGATAGACTACCTAAATTGAGCGGAGTTAGGGTTTCATAAAGTTAGGTAACCCGAAACCCGAAACTCGAAACAAATAAGGACGGCACTTTGTTGTCTTTCTGTGTTTAAAAGATTTCAGCACACCGTGTGCTACTGTATCAATGCAAACCGCATACTGAATCCGAAGTTGGTGTTGTAGTTTTTGTAAGAAGTGGAAACAAACGGTGTGTTGATAATGCGGTCGAAGAAGACAGATACCGTGAAATTGCTACTGATTTGGTAGTCTGCGGTGAATTTGATGCTCATCACGTTTTGCCCTGCCGACACTTGTACGGGTAATTGAGCCTCGCCTGTCAGGCTGGGGTTGTCCAGTTCTCCCACACGGCGGATGAGCGTTTTGCTGTCGCGAATAGAGAAGTCGGCATTCACTTTCAGGTCGCTGTCCAAGCGTTTTTGGTCGCCGCCAAGCGTTTTAATATTGAATGTCACATCGTTGAACACATATCCCACGCCCACAACGTAATCATGCGTTTTGTTTTCGGTCAGTTGCAGATTGGTCATTCCGATGGATACATTGCGTGAACGCTTTATTTCAAAGCGCGTAGAAAGGCTGTTGAGGAATGTTACGTCGATGCCGCCCAAGGGGCCGAACACCTCTTCGATGCGGGCTGAGGTAATGTCGTTGCGCGGGATGAAGTTGTTTTGCAGGTCGCGCACATGGGAAACTGCCGCCGACAGGTCGTAATCAAGGTTGGACGTATAACCGCCGATTCTGTAAATAGCCTTGTAACTGTGCCGCAGGGTGATTGACTTGAAATATTGTTTGAACAGCGGGATATTGTTCAGCCCGTCGAAACTTACATCCCAGTTGGGCAGCATTGTCCACAGCGATGGGAAATCTATCATCGACACTTTTTCAGGGTCTCTGCCGGTGTATGCCGCATAGAAGGACGGAATCATCACTTGTTGTGCATCAACATTATAGCCGTCGTAGCCGCCTGCGCCATCCGCCGCGCCGGAATAAGAGTTATCCACGTTCTTAAATTCAAGCGCCCGTCGGGCGGCAACGGTGGAGCGATTGTTTTTAAACCGGTCAAACACAGCCGAATGATAATTGTTGGATTTATCCGATTTCTCGAAAGAGGTTCCTATCGCGATGATGGAAATGCTGTAATCGCCCATAGTGAGCGGCGAACGAAATTCATCGGGATATGAGTTGGTGACAGGATCCCAGGTATAGTACATCGATTTGTTTTCGGAAAAACTGCGCAATGCACTTAACGTGATTTTGAAGCCTTGGAACGGTTCAAAAACGCTGCGTGCCTGAATACTTTTCGTGCTTGTCATCTGGACGGCGCTGTTCAGTTGCTCTTCGCGCACCAACCAATTGTTGCGGGCTGCCTTTTCGGGGAAATTCCAATCCTGCCAGCCTAACATAAACGGAAATCCGGGTGCACCGCCGCTGGCGCCGAAGAAATTACTGCCTCTCCCGTAGCCCGGCATAAGGGTGCTGCCGGTTTGGTTATAGGTAACGCTGAGGTTCTTCACACCCAAAATCACTTTGACGAAACTTTCCATGACGATTCCGGCGGACAAAGTATTTTTCACAATAGTGCCATTCACCACCAAAGAGCCGCCGCGCAGGTCGTCGCTGGTGAATACTTCTATGCGGTTATCGTCCACCACTTCCAAGTCAGCCTTTACCGTTTTTCCTTCGGCGTCTTTCAGCACGATTTTTATATCTTTCGTTTTCAGATTGTGGCGAATTTTGCGCCCTTCGCCTTTCTTGAAATTCAAGCCGGTGCGTTCATAGGTCACCGTTTTGGTATTTTTTTCGTCCTGCTTTTGTGCTTGTCCGGGTTTGCTGTTACGTTGCGGTTGCAGTATTCTCTTGAAATAGGGCACTTTGTTGTACAGTGTGGTGAAGTTCAACTGTCCGGTCAGCGTAATGGTGTTGCGGTTCTGGATGGTGTTGCCCGGATTGAAAGAGGTATCGGCATAGATAGGCGCCACTCCCCATATATATTCGCCGGTATAACTTGCGGTGGCGGAAGTCCAGCCCAACAGCGGCAGTTTGTTGACAGGAATGACATAATTGGCATTGATACGATGGTTGTAGTCCGTAACACGTCCGCCGCTGCGGATATTGTTCCATACGCTGTCTTTCCACAGTTCGTAAGCGTCTTTCATGTGACGATCTACCACGCCAACGGGTTCGTCAATGCGTGCCATATTGGCTGCGGTGAAATCAACTTTGAGCGATTTGCTCAAATCCCACTGTATGCCGATGTTTCTGTCCCATTTCCAGTTTTTGTCCACTGTAGCGTCCATCAGCAGGTTCGGATTGTCAATGTTGCGCATCTTTTCTTCCGAATAAGTCCGCTGCATACCGGTACCCAGCGACACACGAGCCGGTTTCAGGCTGAAATTGAAATCTTTGATGATGCGAAAAGCCGGCTTGTTGAGAAAATTCACTTTCTTTAACGGCTGTATATTCAGGGGTGCTGGTCCATAATCATACACAATGCCACCGGTGTGGCTCTTTTCGATGCTTTTTTCAATGGTCACGTTGCGCCGGAAGGTTTCGTAATAGGCATAATTGAGCGTAACGTTGGACGGATCCCAGAAACGGGGCTTTTCTTTCACCATATTTACCCGCACATTCGTGAAGTTCATGCTTTTGCGCTGCATATAATCCTGCGACAGCGCTTTGAGCGAATCCCGTTCGCTACGCGACAGCGAGGCTAAGGCATCCTTCAACTTCATATCGGGATTGGTGGGGTCGTATTCGGGTGTTGTGAAACTTTCGGCATAGCCCAGATACAGCGGAATCTGAAAATTCGTTTTCTCCGTTTCCGGAAGCAATTTGCCCAGTTCAAAGTTAGCCGACAGGTCATATTGATTGCGTTCGTCGGTAGAGCGGTCGTTGATTTTTGAGTCAATGCCACCGAAGCCGGGCTGGATGGTTTCCCCTGATATGGCGAAAGTGGCAAAATCGGCAACACGCAGCGCCAAACGGGCATTAGCAGCCCATCCGCCTTTCCGGTCAACGTTATCCAATCGAAATTCGTTTACCCATACCTCTGCCGAGCGTGTTTCTCCGCGATGGTCAGCATGTTGCGGGTAGCGAAGCCCTATCATCACCACCTTGACGTTGGCAAGATTGGGATTTCCGCAAACATAGTAGCGCCGCCCATTGCCATCGTCCACAGGGAAGACGGTATTCAGGCTCACCGTCGAACCTTTTCTGCGCATTTCTTCGTTTCTGCGTTGTTTGATGTCCGGCAGTTGCGTCAGGTCAATGCCTATATGGTTTTCTTCGGGCCACACGTCTCGGTCGGTATATCCTGCCATGTTCAAAGGGGTCAGTTTCAGCGGAATTTCATATTCGTAGAAATTGTTGCGGTAATCCGTTCCAATTCTCACAAAAATGCTCATTTCGTTGTCTGCAAGAGTCAAATCCTGTATGGCTTCAGCGTGTACTTCCATCTCCAAATTCTTGTAGCGGCGCATATCGTACATCACATTCCGATAAACAGCGCGAGCATCGCCGTTGATGAGGTCTTTCACGCGCAATACCATTGACTGCTCGTTCAGTTGCTGCATTTCGCGGGTGGTTTGGTCAACAGCGCGGTCGAACCCCGGAGGCACCATGTAGGGAACTGGGATGCGTCCTGCATTTTCTTCAATATTGACCGATGCTACTTCAAAGGTGGCTTGCGGGGATTCGGGTGTAGAAACGCCGGGCGCTGCCGGTTGAAAGGATTGGTTGTATTGCCGCCATTCGCCGCGTACAAGTTCCAGTCGTGCGAAACGAAGGATGATAGAGTCGGGACAGTTGGTGAGGAACATACGCATGAAACGGATGCTCTTGAACTCCTGAATGCCGCCTATGGCTTTGCCTTCGGTAATGGGTATGCGAAACTGATACCAGGTGGCAGTAGGTACCCGTTTCCCGCCAATTTCGGTTGTATCGTTGGTCACTTTGTCCACGATGAAGTTTTTGCCTACTTCCAAATCTCCGCGATGCACGCTGATTTTGTACTGGAAATAACTCTCCGTTTCGCTCATCGTGTTGTCCTGATTGATATCCTCTTCGTTGGGCAAACTGGAATTGGAGAAATCGTTGTTGGAAGAGTTGCCTTCCTGTCCATTGTAATATTTGTAGCGTTTGAGAATGTCTGCCTGTTCGGCATCCCAGCGGGAATCGCGCGAATAAATGAAGTTGTCGGTCGAGGGGTCGTTGTAAAGTTTCTCCATAGCAACGGCGTCAACTGCAGTCTGGGTTTCCAGAAGGAACGGATTGAAAAAACGCCGTTCGCGGCTGTCGGGCATTCCGTCCAAGCCTACATCCTGCCATGTTCTGTTTACATTGTCAAATGAATGAACTATAGGCTGCACCTTGCTCACGTAGCCCCATTCGGTAGAGTCCACCATGCTCAGGTCTCCATTGACCGGTAATCCCTGTTCGGACGATTTGCGGGCATCTTTCAGAATGTCCTCGCTCACATTGCCGAGATTAAAATACAGGTCGGCGCCGCCCAACTGGTGTTGCGGATCTTCTACAAAGGGGTCCATCATCCAGAACTCTATAAACTGAATGTTGTTCGACTCGAAATCGCTGGGCTGCACGGACCGCATCATGCCGCCCCATCTGTCACGCGGATTGATGAGCGTACCGTCGCGGTTCACGCCAATTCCATCGTAGTTGTAGGCGCCGCGTTCCAAAGGATAGTAAGCCACATTGAGTACTGCTATGTTGGTAGGCTGTCCTGTAATGTGTTCGCGGTTTTTAAAGATGTCCTGTTCGTAGATGGCGCGTACAAAGTTGCTGGAAGTATATTTTCCCGGGTTTCGGCGAATATAATCGGGCGTGGTTTGCGAGTTCATGTATCCTTCCGCCACAAACAGCGGGTCGATGGTGTACCATGCCAATCGTGCGCGGTTTTTGCCGGTGTTGATACCGTTTCCGCTCGATTCGGCAAACATACCGTTGCCTTGCGGCACACTTGCCAGATGCCAGGCGGCAAAAGCACGCAAATCGTAGGATATTTCGCTCCCTTCAAAGTCGTCGATGTAGGCGGCTCCACGGTTCATGACACCTTTGGACTTGCCGGGCAGCAATTGTGCCATTTCACCGGTGAAATCGAGGCTTGACGGCGCTTTGGTGCTAATCAGCGGCAATTTGTCCACCCACGAGGTGAGGAAGGGCAATTCGGTATTGTAATTGGTGTTCAGTCCAAGCATCGTGTTGGACAACGGTTCATCGCCGATGTTCACCTTCTGCGTCAGCGGACGTTCTGTTAGCCGCAACACGGTGCCGCCGATGTTGAAATTGTCGGAAATCTTGTAGTTAAGATGTGTGCCGAGCATGGTTTTTTGCTGCATGGCGAAAAGCGCGTTGCTCTCTGTGCTTACTTTGATAGGAGTGCCGGATTCCAACAGCCCGGCATTGATGATTTTCACACGCCCCATCGCGTAATCAACCGTATAATCGACGTTTTCAACCAAACGGGCGCCGGAAGCCGTCACAACCACCGAGCCTTCGGGAATGTTCATCGCGTTAAGCGTGATTTCAGAACCTCCTTCTGAACGGTATCGCCCCTTCATCTTGAACTTATTGAGTTCGGCAATCTCTCGCGCCTTTGTGAGCGTGGAATCGTAGAGTTGTGAGAACACATACTTGTCAATTTTTGAATCAGACAGACCGTTTGCTTTCAAATGCGCTTTCAGCGTGGCGCCAAAGGGTTCCAGAACGGGGAAAATCATCTTCCCCTCATCGGCTTGGATGGTAAGCCCGTCCACAAAGTCGAAAACCCCGTCGGGGAAGGCGTCCAACTGCGTATTCATACGGTCCAAGCCCATGATACGCAGCAAAATGTCCCTGCTGACGGCATCTTCGGGTATGTAATTGATGTCGTTGCCTGTGCGATCATCGGAATAGAGCACATTCAGGTGGAAATCTTCGCGTTGCAGATTGAAAGCATTCAGATAGTAAATGTTCTTCATCATCAGTTTCCACGTGGGATATTTGGGAATGAGGTTTGTGCCTTTCAGCAATTTCACCACCAAACCCTTATCGCCGCTGATACCTGCTCGCGACAATTCGCCCACGCGATAAGTCTTGCCACGGTAGGTAAATTCGTAAGCCACACCCAGCACTTCGTCTGCGTTCAACGCTGTGCGCAGGGAGATGTAACCCAAAGTGGGATGAAAGGTGAAATCGCGCGAAGTCAACATTCGTGCATTCTGTAATTTCTCGAAATCAACGCCCGATTTCAGTTGGAAAGGGGTACTTTGAAGGTCGCTGTTGATATTGGTGTTGAAATTGCGCACCAAGTCACGTACAGTGCGATACAGGGGATTGAAAGTGGCGAGAGAGTCGTTCGCGGGCACATGTTCGGCGACGTTTTGCCCTACCTTGCTGTTGTAAATGTGTTTTGATTCGCCCAAGTCCATAAAGGCAATCAGGTTGCGGGAGCCTTCGGTGGCATTGACGCGGTTGGTCACCCATACCTCCACTCGTGTAATGTTAATGCCGGAAGTGATGGTTGGCGAAGTGGACAGGGCTGATTCGTAGTGATCGCGGAAATACTGCGACAGAAAAAAGTGCTTGTTGGCGTCATACTGGTCGGCTGCCACCTCGAAATCGTTCACCTGTGCGCCACCTTTGATTTCCATCGTAGAGGTCTGTCCTTTTTGCTGCGACACCACAGCGGTGACAGTTAAATTGCCGAATTTCAGGTCGGTTTTCAAGCCGAATAAACTTTGGCTTCCGGTAATCAACGACCCGGGCAAGGGCAGCGACACATTTCCTGCCTCTATTTTCTGGATAATTTCATCTTCTTTGCCTTCGTATGCGAGTTTGGTTTCGTTTTCAAAATCGAAGGAGGCTTCGGTACTGTAATTGATGCCCAGTTTCATCTTCTCGCCGATGCTTCCCGTCACGCTCACCTGAATGCGGGGGTCGAAGTTGAATGTAGTATTTTTGCGGGCGCTTTCGCTCAGGTTGGGGTTGTCTGTTTTAGTGGTGTTGATGCCGAAAACCAATTCCGTAGAGCCTTGCGGAACAATATTGATGGTGTTGGTGCCGAAAATCCGGTCGAAAGCTTCTCCGCCAAAGGAAAATTGAGGCATAAAACTCAAACCGCCCTTGCCGCCGTCGCCTTTGATGGATTGCTTGGAATGTTCTTCCCATGTCAGTTTTTTCTGTTGCTTCATTTTGTACTTCATGTACTCAGGGCTATCCATCGCATAGGGATAAGAATTGTCGTAAGAACCTGCTTTTTGCTTGAAAACATACTTGTTCTGTTTCTCATCATAAACAACTTCGGTCTTCACATTGGGAGGAGGCTTCAGATACAAGCCGCCACCGACACTTTGAAAGGAGTAAGGATTGGTGTTCGCCTTGGGAAAGCGGTATTCCAAAGGCGTCAATTCGTTCTTCGCCTGTGTGCCTGCAGTTTGGGCAATAAGCAAACTGTTGCAGCAAAATACACTGCAACACACGATGCCAACAATATGCCAATATGTTTTTATACCTCTATTCTTTCAAACTACAATCATTTAACGTTTCTTCCAACGAAGTATTGTTTGAAGGCAAAAATTTTCATGTGATTTCGTTGTGATTCGGTTGTGATACAATAGTGAT
>JAITTD010000172.1 GCA_031287245.1 Bacteroidales bacterium | reverse complement strand
TCTATCTGCACATGCATAGAGACTCTATCTGCCGCCCTGTAGAGACGGTGCGCGCACCGTCTCTACGTTTTAATGTCTAAAAAAAATAAACGGACAAACCATCCGTTCATCCGTTTATCCGTTTTATCGTTTATCCGTGATTTTATCGTCTTCTGTCGCGGTCGCGTCCACGGTCACGGTCTCTGCTGTCCCGTCCGCGTCCACGGTCACGGTCGTAGCCGCCTTCACGCGGTTCTCTCGGCGGGCGTTCCACATAACCTTCCGGTTTTTCTTTCAGCGCACGAAGTGAGAGGCGCAATTTGCCTGTTTTTTGGTCAACCTCAATCAGTTTGACATCCAGTTCGTCGCCTTCAGCCAATATGCCGTCGAGGTTTTCCAAGCGTTCCCATGCCACTTCGGAAATGTGCAGCAATCCTTCCTTTCCGGGAAGTATCTCGACAAAAGCGCCGAATGCAACGATGGATTTCACTTTTCCGTGATATACCTTATCCACTTCGGGCACTTCTATGATTGCCTTAATCCAGTTCAGCGCAGCCTCAATGTTATCGCGGTTTTCGGCAAAAACATCTACAACACCCTTGTTGTCCACTTCTTCTATCACAATGGTAGCGCCTGTTACAGCCTGTATTTCCTGAATTACCTTGCCTCCGGTGCCGATGACAGCGCCGATGCAATCTTTCGGAATCGTGATTTGAACAATGCGTGGCGTGTGCGGTTTGTAGTCTTCACGCGGAGCAGCCATTGTCTCGGTGATTTTGCCGAGTATGTGCAATCTTCCGTCCCTTGCCTGCGCCAGCGCCTTAGCCAACACCTCGTAAGAAAGTCCGTCCACCTTGATATCCATCTGTGTGGCGGTGATGCCGTCTGCGGTACCCGTCACTTTGAAGTCCATATCGCCGAGGTGGTCTTCGTCGCCGAGAATGTCTGACAGTACGGCGAACTTACCCGGCTCTGAAATCAAGCCCATCGCGATACCCGACACCGGTTTTTTCAGTTTCACTCCGGCATCCATCAGCGCCAGTGTGCCGGCGCACACGGTTGCCATAGACGATGATCCGTTGGATTCCAAAATGTCTGATACCACGCGCACTGCGTAGGGGTTTTCTTCGCCCGTAGGCACCATGCCTTTCAAAGCGCGGAACGCCAAGTTTCCGTGACCAATTTCGCGGCGGGAAATGCCTCTCGCGGCTTTGGCTTCGCCTGTCGAAAACGGCGGGAAGTTATAATGGAGTACAAATTTTTCCGAACCTTGATTCAGCACCTCGTCCACCTGTTTCTCGTCCATTTTGGTGCCAAGCGTAACGGTGGTCAGCGATTGTGTTTCGCCGCGAGTGAAGAGCGCCGATCCGTGTGCGGCAGGCAGGAAATCGACTTCGCAGGAAATAGGGCGTATCTCTGTGGTTTTCCGTCCGTCTAAGCGGATGCCCTCGTCCAAAATCATGCGGCGCATTGCCTCTTTCTCTACTGCGTGATAATAGCGTGCTGCCAGCGGCTTTTTTTCATCGCGTTCCTCTTCGGGAATACTCTCAATGTATTCGTTGAGAATGGCTTCAAAAGCATCGCTGCGTTCGTGTTTGGGCAACTGCGACTTGGCAACGGCATAAGTCTTGTCGTAAGTAGCGGCGCGAACGGCTGCACGCAGTTCTTCGTCGTTGTTTTCGTGACAATAGGTACGTTTCACTGTCTTTCCAACCAATTCTGTCAGTTCCAACTGTGCTTTGCAGTGTTTTTTTATCTCTTCGTGTGCTACTTTGAGGGCTTGCAGCATATCATCTTCTGAAACCTCTTTCATTTCGCCTTCCACCATCATGATGTTGTCGTAAGTAGCGGCTACCATGATGTCCAAATCGGCTGCTTCAGAAGCCTCGAAGGTGGGATTAATCACAAATTGTCCGTCAATGCGGGCAACGCGCACCTCAGAGATGGGACCGCCAAACGGAATGTCCGACACCGCTATGGCTGCCGACGCTGCCAATCCTGCCAGCGCATCCGGCTTGATCGTTTTATCTGCCGAAATCAGGTTGATGGTGACATACACCTCAGCGTGATAATCGTCGGGAAACAGCGGGCGCAATGCGCGATCCACCAAGCGCGACACCAGTATCTCGTTGTCGCTCGGACGTGCTTCGCGTTTGAGAAAACCGCCCGGAAACCGCCCTGATGCAGCGTATTTTTCTTTGTATTCTACTTGAAGAGGCATGAAATCTACATCTTCTTTGGCGTCTTTTGCTGCCACTACCGTAGCCAGCAGCATGGTTCTTCCTTGCCGCAGCAACACTGCGCCGTTGGCTTGTTTGGCTAATTTGCCTGTTTCGAGTACAATGGTTTCGCCATTCCCCAATTGTATCTCTTTTTGAATAACACTCATTGTTTGTTTTTTTTATTGTGTATCCACAAATACAAAAAAGGCAATTGAAAATTGCCTTTCAAGTGCCTTTTGTGTTACTTACGTATGTTTAGTTCTTTAATGATTTCGCGGTAGCGATTGATATCTGTCTCTTTCAGATAATCAAGCAACCGTCTGCGTTTGCCTACCAGTTTCAACAACGCCTTTTGCGTTCCATAATCATTGCGGTTCCCTTTTAAATGTTCCGTCAAATGGGCGATGCGATATGAAAATAACGCTACCTGCGATTCGGATGAACCGGTGTTGGCAACTTCTTTGCCATACTGTGTGAAAATCTCTTGCTTCTTTTCAGCCGTTAAATACATTATTACCAATAATTTAAATGATTCTACTTCTTTATATTATGCCGCGCAAAGGTAAATCATTTTTTTTAATCTGCAATGCTTTTTTATTTTTTTCGCAGGTCGTCAAAAAAAATAATCGATGAATCAAAAAAAAGGTGTAATTTTGTCCTGCATTTATGTGATGATTTCGCTATGAAAATTTTATTTTACGATTGTTTTGCAGGCATCAGTGGAGATATGAATCTGGCAGCCCTTATCAATATTGGTGTTCCAACCGATTATCTTACAAAAGAACTGCAAAAATTGAATGTTAGCGGCTACGAAATTCAGTTTTCGGAAGCACAGCGCAGAGGCATCACCGGCACACAGGTGAATGTGCTGCTGGAACACGAACATCATCACCACGAGACTGCTGAACACGCCGACCTCCATCATCATGAGCATCGCAATTTGCATGATATTGAACATATTATCAACCACAGCCAACTATCGGACAAGGTGAAAGGCATGAGCAAGGATATTTTTCGATTAGTGGCGCAAGCCGAAGCCAAAATACACGGGAAGCCCCTTGATGAGGTGCATTTTCACGAAGTGGGCGCTGTTGATTCTATCGTTGATATTGTGGGTGCGGCTATCTGCATTGATTACCTGAAACCCGACCGCATTATTGCATCGCCGGTTGAGATGGGCGGTGGCTTTGTACATTGCGCCCATGGTGTTTTTCCCGTTCCGGCGCCTGCCACGCTCGAAATCATGCAGAACAAACCGATGAAGTTCGGCGCTGTGCCTTTTGAAGCCGCTACCCCCACAGGTGTGGCTATTTTGGCGGCTTTGGCAGATGAATTTACCGAAACCGCAGCCTTTACCGTCACCAAGACCGGTTATGGCATCGGGCATCGCGATACAGGGGATATTCCCAATGTGCTGCGCGTGTGTCTCGGCACAACCGGCGACCGGAAAATGTCCGTCACCACGGTAGAAGCGGTCATCTTGGAGTGTAATATTGACGACATGAATCCGGAACACTACCCTTTCGTTATGCAAAAACTCTTTGCTGCCGGCGCCGATGACGTGTTTCTGCAAAATATCATTATGAAAAAGAGCCGCCCCGCTGTCCTGTTGTCTGTGCTCTGTTCGCCCGACAAAACGCCTGAGATGGAGAACATTCTGTTCACCGAAACCACCACACTGGGATTGCGAAGCCATTCTGTACAGAAGAAAATGCTTGACCGCAACATCGAAACTTTGGATACACCTTGGGGCACAGTACGGGTGAAAAAGGCATTTATGAACGGGAAAGAGTTGAAATGCAAGGCGGAGTACGATGATTGTGAAGCCATCGCAAGAGCAAACGGCATCGAATTGGAACATGTCTGTCAATTCATTCAAAATCGCATCAAAACAGATGAATAATCTATCTCTGTATTTACTTTATACCGGCATGAAGCAAGCCTTACACAAAATGGTATTTTTGCTCATCCCTTTTGTTGCGGGATATGGGCAGAATTACGTAGTCACAGGGGAAAATCTGGTACCCAATCCCAGTTTTGAACAAACACGTGCCTGTCCCAAAGATGCTGACTACATTGGCGGCGTGGTGGCGTGGAACTTATTTCCCAATTTCTCGGCTGACTATTTTCACCGTTGTGCCAATATTTACCAAACACCCGAATACCAAGCCCGATTTCCGCTGGAGTTCATTCAAAATTTCAGTGTGCCGAACAATATGTTTGGGCATCAGGATGCACGAACCGGCGATGCTTATGCCGGAGTGTCCTTTTGTTATGAGGCTTTGGCTGTGAAACTCATCCGTCCGCTTGACAAAGATTCCATTTATCAGGTTGAGTTTTATGTGAATCTTTCCGATTCGAGCAATGTAGGAACCCGCTATTTCGGGATGTATTTTTCCAATTCTTCCGTGCGTGTTGAAAACGACAACCGAATGCAAATTGCCGGCTTTCTTCTGAATGAACCTCCGCAAGTACACAATCCCCGCGAAAGATACCTCATCGATACTGTCAACTGGATGCCTGTTACCGGTTTTTACACTGCGAAGGGGGGCGAACAGTATATTGCCATCGGCGGTTTTTACTCTTTCCACGACAGTTTGGTGCATTATATTCGCCCCAACCGTGCTCTGAAAAAGAATTACCGGAGCATCGAAAAGGTGTTGGGATATTATTTTGTGGACGATGTGTCTGTGGTGCCATACAGTGTCAGATGGGCTCCCGAACCGGAAAAACTTTACATACTTGACCATGTTTATTTTGACTTTGATTTGAGCGCACTGCTGCCGGAATCGTATTTTGAATTGGACAAATTAGTCAACTATTTGCAAACACATCCGAATTATCGCGTTACGATAACCGGACATACAGACAATTCGGGCAACGAAACCCGCAATCAGCCCCTTTCCGTAGAGAGAGCAAAAGCGGTGACAGACTATCTGACCGACAACGGTATAGAAAAAGAGCGTGTACAATACAAAGGCGCAGGCAGTACGCAACCGATAGCCGATAACGAAACCAAAGAAGGTCGCGACCAAAATCGTCGCGTCGAATTCAGGATATCAAACCTTTAATTTTATGTAAAATGCGTATGAACGTAAAAATGAACTTGGCCGCCGCAATTGGCTTTATGTTGTCGGCAGCAACGACAACCGCCCAAGTGGCAGACCTCGACGGAGGTCCAATGGGTATTGAACGGGTTGCTATGTCCGTCGGCACTGCCATTCCGTATATTTCTGTTCCTTCTGCGCACAATGCGCCGAATTGGGTACAGATTGACCTCGGACAACCGTTTCCTGTCGAAGCCGTGAAACTGTATCCTTATTTTCAGGACAAAGCGTGGCCCGGCGCCTTCAATCACAATTTCCCCATCCGCTTCCGTATCGAAGCCGCCAACAATGCGGATATGACCCATCCAACAATGGTGGTTGACCAAACGACTACCGATTACGTGGAGGCTATCCCTTTAAAGATTGAGACATACAAACCTGACAAACCGCTATCAGCGCGTTATGTAAGGCTTACCGTTATCAAACCGGATATATTTGAACTTTGGCGGTTTGAAGTCATTTCCGGAGGCAAGGATGTAGCCGAAGGGAAACTGCTTTCGGATTCGGAGCAAGGATTTTTGGGCAAACACGTGCTGCTGCGTCCGCAACGTCCGGCAGGCGAAAGCGTACAGTTTGACCATCCCGAACAGGTGACAGCACCCGAAACATGGAAAGCCGTAAAAGCGCCCTTGCAAACGCCCCGTAGCGGAGTCACAGTCGGTGGACTGTTCAAACAGACATTCGACCGGAATAACAACTACCTGCTGACCTCTTTTAGCGTAAACGACATGGCGTATCCTATCCGCGAACGCGCCGGCAAAGACCCCGGCGTCTATGACCGTGAATTTGGCAAAAAAAGTTGGTTTGTAAATGGTTTGGGCGGTTCCATAGCCGGACGATACCTCATGGGGGCAGGCAATGCACTGCGCTGGGAGAACAACAAAGAGTTGCGCCAACGCTTAAATCAATTAGTTGATATCATTGAGGAATGTGCCGCTCCCAATGGTTTTATTTACGGTTATGCCGAACGTACCATCTTGCAGGGACAAAACAACAGTTATGCTCGCGGATGGCTGTCGCAGGGCTTGGTAGAGGCAGGTGCGGCAGGAAACCAGAAAGCATGGGACCTGCTGAGGAAGGGCTGCGACTGGTTTAACTCATCGCCATATCTGCCGGAAATGCAATTCCGTGTTCCTATCGGCAATCAGGGTATGGTGGCAAGTTCGCGCACCTACATGGACACCAACGTGGGCGTACCCGCAGACATACAGGTGCTGCAGCGTTATTTCCAGTTAAACTTCTGGCTCGACCAGCTTGCAGCCCGCGACCCTGACGCGCTTTGGCTGTATCAGTACGAGCGCGTTCACAGTTACCTCATCATCGTGCTCAACGCCTATATGGACATATATATGGCTACGGGCGATCAGGAACGCTATTTGAAGCCGATGCTCGGCGCCTGGGATTTGTTTTATGATTATTTCATGCACACCGGCGGCACCATCAGTTTGATTGAATCCTACACCTTCCCGCCCAAACAGTTCCCGCCCAAATCCTACCTGCTTCGCTCACACACCGGCGAAACCTGCGGCAATGTATTCTGGGCTGCTTTCAACCAGCAATTGCGCATACTCTATCCCGAAGGCGAGAAATATGTGGCAGAAATAGAAAAGAGCATCTATAATATGGGAATCGCCAATCAGGCAAAAAACGGTAACATCCGTTATCATACCTGCCTTATCGGTAAAAAAGGGGGCGCCGGTAATACGGGCACCTGTTGCGAAGGACAGGGCACCCGTTTCTTTGGCATGTTGCCGGAATTTATCTACAAAATTTCCGACGACGGCTTGTATGTAGATTTGTACAACGAATCCACCATCCAGTGGCAACAGAACGGAAAAACGCTTTCTCTGCACCAGCACAGCGATTTTCCGCTGTCACAAGAGGTAAAGTTGCATTTGAAACTCAAAGGAAGCGCTCAAAGCAAGATATACATTCGCGTGCCTTCGTGGGCTGTTTCATCAATGGATATTTTGGTAAACGGCAAAAAGGTGGCTTCCGGAACCCCCGGCAGTTATGTTGCCCTCAGCCGCAAATGGAATAACAAAGACGAAATTTCGTTTACGCTTCCGGCAGGCTTCCGTCTGACCAAGTACAACGGCACAGACCCCGATTTTCAAGGCAAAGAAGCATACGCGCTGGAATATGGTCCGCTTTTGATGGCTGTGGTCGATCCTTCCGTCAATAACGGCATACTGAACATTCCGCTTTCGTCGGCAGAATTGCTTGCAAAGTTGAAACCCGCAGCCGGGAAGCCGCTTCATTTCACCGTTAGCAGCGAAGGGAAAACCTTTGAATACGCACCCTATTATGCCATTGACGACGAAACGTTTACCTGTTATCCGTTTTTAAAAAAATAATGTAAAAAAGATAATATCTTTGCACCCGCAAAAACGGATTTCCTAAAAAAGCACAAAACCGTGAAAACTATTTTTGTCTTCACGGTTTTTTGTCTATTTTTGCAGGCTCAAAACAGGTTGATATTGATGGAATATTTTGCAGGAATAAGGCGCGACAACAGGTTTTCGCCCAATCATACGGGCAACGACATTGCGATTTTTGAATTGACCGCACAATGCTTGAAAGAGCGGGGATTTGGCGTAAATGAGTATTCCGAAGAGGAATGTATCCGTAATGGCATTGCGGAAAATTATATTTTTTCGATGGCTCGCGAGCCTTTGGTGGCGAAATTGCTTCAAGAAAAAGAAAGCAAGGACGCAGTGTCGGTTAATTCGGGCTATGGCGTGGAAAATTGCTATCGGAGCAATATGGTACGGTTGCTGTTGCAGGCAAAACTGCCCATACCCGCTACCGTCATAGTGGATTCGCGGCATTTCAGTCCCGATTGCTTTGATGCCGTTGGTGAAGCCGATTTTTGGATTAAACGCGGCGATTTTCACGCCATCCACAAGGAGGACGTGAGTTTTGTTCACAGTGCGGATGAGGGCAGGGAAATGATCAGCGAGTATGCCCATCGCGACATTAATGAAGTGGTGATTTGCAAGCATATAGCAGGAGATTTAGTCAAGTTTTACGGGGTCAGAAATACCAGTTTTTTCTATTGGTTTTATCCCGTTGAAGCCAACCACAGCAAATTTGGCAACGAGAGTATCAACGGCGTCGTGCAGTACGTGCCTTTTCTGTTGGAGAGGCTGCGATTCGCGGCAGCGCAAGCGGCGACAGTGCTCAACATTGACGTTTATGGCGGCGATGCGGTCATTTCAACGGAAGGTCATATCTGTCTGATTGATATCAACGACTGGCCAAGTTTTGCACCCTGCAGAAAAGAGGCGGCTGTTTCGATAGCCGACTGTATTATTAAAAAATCTTTTGGAAAAAGTGAATAAGAGATTTTTCGTTTTGATGACCGGCATATATCCGAATTGATGATGATAAAGAAGGCGGTACGGTTTATTTTTGTGATATTCATACTTATTCTGCCCTCAGGATATGTGTGCTCACAGACACTCAACATTCGCGGCACAGTGACAGATGCTGCAACGGGAGAAACGATGCCGTATGCCAGTGTGGTGGTGCAGCCTGCAAGTTTCGGAGTGGGCGTGATGACCGATATTGACGGAAAGTACAGCATCGAAATAAAGGTAAAAGGAGAAAGTCTGCTGTTCTCGTTTGTTGGCTACGAGTCGGTGCTGATGGAGTGGAACACGCTGAAAAGCGGCACACTTAACGTGAAAATGAAGCCGCTCGCCACACAATTGAATGCCGTAGAGGTAACAGCCAAACGAGTCCGTTACAGCAAACGCAACAATCCGGCGGTTGACCTTATCCGCAAAGCGATTGCCAACAAAGACAAGAACAGATTAGAGTCAAAACCAACATACACATACAAACGGCAGGAAAAGATACTCTTGTCGCTTAATGAGTTGAGTGACAGTGTAAAGAACTCTGCGGCTTTCCGGAGTTTCGCTTTTCTGAATAACTATCTTGATACGTTGCCGGAAACGGGAACGTACCGTTTGCCCGTTTTTCTTCGCGAACAAATAACCGAACACTATTACCGTCAGTCGCCCAAAGCCGAAAAAGATTATCTGATAGCCTCAAAAATGGCTAATTTCCACGACCTGATAGAGCAGGAAACCATAGGGGCCTTTATGGACGGGATGGTGGGCAAGTCCAACATTTACGACAACCGGATTATGGTGCTTGAAAACGAGTACATGAGTCCGATGTCGCCTCTGGCACCTACTTTTTACCATTTTCACATTCGTGATACGGTGGATGTGAACGGTACTTCGTGCATTGACCTTTCTGTATATCCGAGCAATCCGCAGGATTTCGGTTTTGCAGGCGATATCTACATTACCAACGACAGCGCTTATGCTCTGAAACGTGCTGTATTGGCTTTCACGAAAAACGCAAATGTCAACTTTGTCAATAATTTCCTGATGATTCAGGAATATTCGCTCATTGATGACACATGGTGTCTTACGCTGGACGAAGTGACCATTGATTTCAGCTTTTCCAAAACGAAGAGCATGATGCTGGGCAAGCGTACCAACTTTTACAGCGACTATCATTTCAATCATCACATACAGGATAACGTTTTCTTCGGCATCAACAAAGTGGAAAAAATGCCAGGTTATGATATACGCCCCGACCAATACTGGGAGGACGAACGCATTGAACCGCTCACGCGGCAGGAACAAGGCGTGTACGACATGATTGTTGACATGAAAAACGATAAATGGTTTAACCGGATACTGAACTTTGCCGGTATCATGTTTTCAAGTTATATTGATGTCGGAAAGGTTGATTTGGGACCTACAAGCACTGTTTTCAGTTTCAACGATGTGGAAGGATTTCGGTTGCGTTTTGGCGGCAAAACCAACGTCAAGTTCAGCAAGCATCTTTTCTTTGATGGCTATGGAGCCTATGGTTTCAAGGACGAAAAATTCAAATATCATCTCAAAACCATGTATTCGTTCAATGAACGGAAGGTGCACCCTTGGGAATACCCGATGAATCTGCTTACCCTTTCCTACGAGAACAATATCGAAACGCCCGGCCAGTTTTTCCTGTTTGGCAGCCCCGACCGGCTTTTCCTTTCGTTTCACCGCGGCAGTGCACAACAGATGGTCTATCATCGTACCTTTTCTGCTATCTGGGAAAAGGAATTTTTGAGTGGCTTTTCTTTTCAGCCATTCCTGACTCACCGCATCGAAACACCCACAGGCAGTCTGGTTTATACCAACAACGACGGCGATATAGAGCGCATCATCACCACACAATTGGGGATGAAACTGCGATTTGCACCCAATGAACGCTTTTACCAGATACAACGCAACCGCTTTCCGCTCAACCACACGCATCCAGTGTTCACGCTCACCTACAATTGCGGATTGAAGAATATTTGGAATGGTCAATACTCATTCCATCGCTTGGAAGCCGCTATAGACAAGCGGAGTTGGTTTTCGAGCCTCGGTTTTGCCGATATGTGGCTGCGAGCAGGCAAGGTGTGGGGCACTGTTCCCATCCCGTTGCTGGTAATGCATCAGGCAAACCAAAACTATGCCTATCAGGACGAAGCCTTTAATATGATGAACTACATGGAGTTCGTCAGCGACCGATATGCGGTGGTAAACCTGTCGTATTGTTTCAACGGTTGGATATTCAACCGCGTGCCGCTCATCAAAAAACTGAAATGGCGCGAGTTTGTCACCTTCAAGGCTTTGTGGGGCGATGTGAGCGACAGCAATTTGCCGGCAAACAATCCCGAACTGTTCCGTTTTCCCGAAAATCCCGATGGTATTCCTACCATGTATGCCTTGGGTAAAAAGCCTTACATGGAGGCAAGCGTGGCAATAGACAATGTTTTCAAATTTTTGCGCATCGATTTTATCAAAAGACTCAATTATTTAGACCATCTCGACGTTCCCGAATGGGGAGTTCGGTTCAGATTACGGTTTGTATTTTAACAAAAAAGATATGAATTTTGCAATTATAGCAGCAGGGGAAGGATCACGCTTGGCAGCAGGCGGGATAAACGTTCCGAAACCTTTGGTGCAACTGTGTGGCGTGCCATTGATTGATCGACTGACAGATATTCTTGTCAAGAATGGAGCATCGTCCATCAGTGTGATTGTGAATGAGCAAAATACGAAAACAGTCACCCATCTGCAAGGCAAATCGCTGCCCGTTCCGCTCAATTTGGTCATCAAGACCACGAGCGGGTCTATGCACAGCCTGTACGAATTGAGTCCATTTCTGAAAGGTGCGGATTTTTGCCTGATGACGGTGGACACTGTTTTTTGCAAAAACGATTTTGCTGATTATATCGCCGATTTTCGCCGCTCTACCAAGTATGACGGTTTGATGGCTGTGACGGATTTTATTGACGATGAATCCCCACTGTATGCAGGCGTGGACGACCATCTGAATATTACCGGATACTACGACGTCCCGCAGGATGACAGCAGATACATTTCGGGAGGCATCTATTGTTTGCGAAACACAGCCTTGAACGTGCTCGAAAAGGTAATGAAACAAGGAATGACGAGAATGCGCGATTTTCAAAGGCAGATGGTTGCCGCCGGTTTAAAGTTGAAAGCGTTCCCTTTCCCGAAAATAGTAGATATTGACCACCCCGAAGATATTAAGACAGCAGAGGAGTTTTTGTATAACAGTTCTATTTGTAATAAAACATAACAGGCTGATTGTCATAATATTATTAAATAGCCCGGAATAATCGACAAAAAATGTCAATTTTGTGCACAAGAATGTCAATTTTGTGCACTTGTGTAAAGAAATAATCCTGTATCTTTGCGTTTTTAATTATATCAAAATATATCTTCCATGAAGAACGTAAAACTTGGGAAATCTGATATTGACGTATCGGCAATGACCATAGGTTGCTGGCCCTTTGGCGGCGGCGAATACTGGGGCGAACAATCGCAAAAAGATGTGGACAGTGTAGTTCACGCAGCGCTTGATTTAGGCGTCAACACCTTTGACACGGCAGAGATGTATAACGATGGCGAGAGTGAACGTTCGTTGGGCAAAGCGCTCAAAGGACATCGAAACAAAGCGATAGTCATATCGAAGATAGGACCTTCCAACTGCCACCATGTCCGCAAGCATTGTGTTCAAAGCCTTGAACGGTTGGGCACAGATTATTTAGATGTGTATATGCTGCATTGGCCTATCAATAAACTGGCAGTTGAGCATTTTACCTCCGACAAGAACATTCTTGCAGCCCCTCCAACCATTGAAGAAGCATACGCGCAGTTGGACGCCCTGAAAAAAGAGGGCTTGATTCGTTCCATAGGCATGAGCAATTTCGGACGCACCCAAATGGAAGAGGTGGTTCGCACCGGCGTGCAGGTGGATGTCAACGAAATGTCCTATAACATTGTATCACGCGCCATTGAGGCAGAGATAGCGCCTTACTGTCTTGCCAACAATATCAGCATCATCGGGTCTATGGGTTTGCAACAGGGCTTGCTGGCAGGCATATACAAAACGCCGGATGACATTCCTGCGCATCAGGCACACTCACGCCATTTTCCCAACCATCGGGGAGGCGGCACCTCGCGTCACGGCGAGGCAGGAGCCGAAAAAGAAATCTTTGAGGCGGTGAATCAACTGCGGAAGATAGCAGACGACCTGCATATCCACATTGCCGCTTTGTCCATCGCATGGATATTGAAAAAGCCCTTCATGGCTTCCACCCTGATAGGATCGCGCAACATTGACGAGTTGAAAATCAATGTGAACGCCTGTTCTTATGAATTGTCGGATGAGGTGGAAAAACGAATTGACGAAATCAGTCAACCGGTACTTGACATTTTGGGCAATAACCCTGATTATTACGAACATTCGTCGAAAAGTAGAATTTTTTAATTTTAATATAATAAATTTAATTTAACAAGATGAAGAATATCAATAAATTAATGGTAATAGCCACGCTTCTGTCAGCGTCGTTTGCAGACATGGTGGCTAAGGACAACAAAAAAGCGGAGGCAGCCCCTCTGCGTATCTCTGTACAACAACGCCTTCCTTCAGGCTTGGATGTCGGGGCATGGATCGTAGCGAACCGGATTGAACGTTGGAAACCCACCGAAACGGCTATTATCATCTGCGATATGTGGGACAAACACTGGTGCAGAGATGCTACAGACCGGGTGGCGGAAATGGCGCCCCGCATGAATGAAGTGCTTACCATCGCCCGTGAAAAAGGCGTAAAAATCGTTCACGCTCCCAGTGGCTGTATGAATTTTTACAAAGACTATCCGGGGCGAAAAGAAGCGCAGAAGTACAACGACCCTAAATTCATCAAAAAGGCAGGCTTGGTGGATGGGAAATGGCCAGACAAACTGCCAACGGAAGAAGGAGCCGTATGGCCGGTTGACCAGTCGGACGAAGGTTGCGAAAATCCTGATTGCAAACCCGGAGGCGTTTGGAAACGGCAAATAGAAACGCTTACCGTCAAAGACGAAGACCTGATTACGGATTCCGGTACGGAAGCCGGTAATTATTTCTTTAAAAAAGGTATCAAAAATGTGATTCTGGTGGGCGTACACACCAATATGTGCGTTATCGGCCGCCCTTTCGGACTTCGCGCCATGAAACAACTTGGAATGAATGTGATGCTTATGCGCGACATGACCGATTTGATGTACAACCGCGCCATGTGGCCATTCGTTGACCATTTTTCCGGTCTTGACCTGATGGTGGAATACATCGAAACTTACGTATGCCCTTCTATCGTATCAACAGATTTCACAGGAAAAAAGCAGTTCGTATTCAAAGGAGACAAGCGTCCGCGCATCGCTTTCCTGACCGCCGAAAGTGAATACCGCGCCAATCAGCGGTTGCCGGAATTTGCGCACGAACTTACATTGAAAAACATTCACTGCGATTTTGCCGTAGGTATTCCCATTATGGCTGAGTCCAAAAAAGATGCCGACCCCAAAGTGAAAGCCGAGTATGCCGCCTACGGAATGCCGATTGATATTGACGTAAAATCTCCAAAGACATTCTCGCCGACACGTCATAACTTGGAAAATCTCCAGATATTGGAAGATGCCGATTTAGCCGTATTTTTCATCCGCCGTCGTGCGCTTGAACCGGAAAAAATGGCTCAAATAAAGGCTTATGTGTCAAGTGGTCGCCCGGTGCTTGGTATTCGCACCGCATCACACGCTTTCGACGCGAAAGGAAATGTCCCCCGCAGTGGCGGTGGTATTGAGGTGGCAACGGAAAATACCTCCGACCTGTTGGCGCAATGGCCTGAATTTGACAAAGATGTGCTGGGGGGTAACTATCAGGGTCACTACGGACATTTGAACACCGGAACGGATATTTCGCTTGCGCCGGGTATGGAAAACCATCCCCTATTGAAGGGGGTCGCGCCATTCACCAGTCCCAACTGGCTGTACAAAAACCGTCCGTTGCGCACCGACAAGGCACAGGTATTGCTGCTCGGCAGTAATCCTGACGTACCCGATGAACCAGTCTTCTGGCTCAACGGTAAAAACGCGGTTTACACATCGCTCGGACACTGGGACGACTGGAAAATCAATAATTTCAGAACGCTGATGTTCAATACCGTTGACTATCTGTTAAATCAAAAATAAATAAATAAACCTTCAATATCAACCTGTTAAATATAAAAATTATGTACAGACGTGACTTTATCAAAACAAGTGTAGCGGGAACGATGGGAATAGCAATGGGTACTTCGATGCTGGCATCGTCCTGTAAAGGAGCCAACGATAAAATTGTGCTGGCGCTGGTAGGCTGCGGTGGACGCGGCTTGGGGACAAGCATCAATTGTTGCAAAATCAACGAAAACGTTGTCATCAAGACCGTATGCGACGTTAACAGTACAAAACTCGCCAAAGCAGCGGCTTCCGTAGAAAAGGAACTCGGCTATAGCCCTTCCCAAACCGGAGATATGAGAACGATTTTCGACGACAAGGAAGTGGATGCCGTATGGGTGGCAACACCGGAACACTGGCACACACCGGCGGCTATCATGGCTTGTCAGGCAGGCAAAGATGTGTATGTAGAAAAAAATCCTACCGTTAATATCTGGGAGGGACGTAAATTGGTGGAAGCCGCCAAGAAATACAAACGTATCGTGCAGGTCGGATTCCAAAATCGAAGCGGCGCTTACGGTTTTTCGGCACGCGATTATATCAAAAGCGGCAAATTGGGCAAGATTGTTACAGTGAAGAGTTATAATATGCTGGGAGGCGGATTATGGAACGAAGCGCCCGAAACGCCCGTACCAACGTGGCTTGACTGGGACAAATGGCTCGGTCCGGCACCCATGCGTGGATTCAGTCCCAGTATCGTTGACGAAAACGGTCGCGGCGGATGGCTCAGTTATTGGGCGTACAGCGGCGGCGGGCTTGCAGACGATGCCTCTCACGTGATGGACTTTGCACGTTTAGTCATCGGCGACCCGGGACACCCAAAATCGGTTTACGGCTGGGGTGGCAACCATGTTTTCGGAGGAACACGCGAAACGCCTGAATTTCAAACTATCGTCTATGATTTCGGAACTTTCACCATGACCTGCGACAACGCTTGTGCCACCAATTATATGACCAAAACGCCCGGAGATATTCGCAACGACAAAACACGTTTCCCGAATTGGCGCAATAATTCTACCCGTACAGAGATTTACGGAACAGAAGGTTTGATGTATTTGGGACGTCATGGCGGTGGCTGGCAGGTACTGGGACCCAACAATGAAATTGTGGCACAGGATGGCGGCGTCTTCCCTGACAATGAGCATCAACTCAATTTTATCGAATCGTTACGTACCCGCAAACAACCGAACGGGGATGTGGAAGAATGTCATCGCAGCGCAACGCTTGTACACCTTGGAAATATTGCATATCGGACAGGTAATAAACAACTTCTTTTTGATGGCGAAACAGAAAAATTCCTCAATGACGACCAGGCAAATGTCATTGCAAGAGGCGCTTACCGGAAAGGCTACGAAATTCCTGAAAACGTGTAACCATGAAAGGAGCAAATGACAAAGTTGTTCTTTCGTTGATAGGCGCAGGAGGTCGTGGCACACAGGTCATTCAGAGCATCAAACAAAACGCTCCCAATGTGGAAGTGAAATATGTGTGTGATGTGGATGCCGAGCGCGGAGGAAATGTCATACAGGAATTGGGCAAGTTGCAAGGCTACGAACCGAAGCGAGTGTCTGATATGCGAACCGTCTTTGAAGACAAAGATGTGGATGCGGTGGTGATCACCACCCCCGAACATTGGCACGCTTTGGCAATGGTATGGGCTTGTGAAGCAGGCAAGGACGTGTATGTCGAGAAAAATGTATGCCTTTCGCAAGACGAAGGGCGCAGGATGATAGAGGCTGCCACACGGTACAAGCGAATTGTACAGTGTGGCACCCAAAATCGCAGCGCCGATTATGCGTTTGCAGCCAAAGAATATATCGCTTCGGGCGAATTGGGGGCTATCGTCACCGTGAAAGCATATTGTATGCTACCGGGAACCCGCGAATGGATTATGAAACCGGACAGCCCGACACCCGAAGGCTTGGATTGGGACAAATGGTTGGGACATACCGAAGCGGTACCCTATAATGTGTCGCGCCATAAAGCATGGGCTGACTGGTGGGCATATTCTGGCGGTATTCACATGGCAGGCGATGCCTCGCACGTAATTGACTTGGCGCGTATGGCTTTGAGCGATCCGGATTTGCCGCAGTCCGTTTATTGTGGCGGTGGCAGGGTCATTTTTGACGATAAACGTGAAATACCCGACAATCAAACAGTCGTATTTGATATGGGCAAATACGCCATTACGCTCGAATCTTCCCAATACGGGAATTATCTGTACAAAACACCTCAGGAAGTGCGTTTCAGTGAAAAATTTCCCGAATGGAGTTCCAATTGCACACGTATTGAGATATACGGAACCAAAGGTTTGATGTATTTGGGACGTCACGGCGGTGGATGGCAGGTTTATGGCGGACCGGACTGGAAAGTTCTGTCTGAAAAAACCGGATTCTTCCCAGATGACGCGCATCATCGCAATTTCATTGATTGCATCCGTTCGCGGAAAACGCCCAATGCTCCTATTCATCAGGGTGTGCTGAGCGCCTCGATGATAAATTTGGCAAATTTGTCCTACCGGGCAGGAAAGAAAATAATCAATTTGGATCCGGTATCCGGCGCTATCACAGGGAATGAAAAAGCTGTAGCATTAGATACTCTCTCTTATAGAGATGGTTATAAATTTAATCAATAATTAATTCAATATTGAAATCAATACAGTTTTTAAGAATATGTTTAGTGCTTTTTGGCGGTGTATTAGCGCTATGCGTTTCATGCAGTGTCAAAACTACTACAAATGTTGTGGTGGAAGACCTGACTTGCGAATATTTGGTCAATCCGTTGAGCATGGATGTGATTCAACCCCGTTTGGCATGGAAAATAAAAGCAGGAAAGGATGCACACAGCAACCAGTTGCAAACGGCTTATCATATTCTTGTGGCTTCAACGCCCGAAAAATTGGCGGCGGATGAAGGCGACCTTTGGGATAGCGGAAAGACAAAATCCAACCAATCCATTCAGACGGTTTACAACGGAAAAAACTTGCAAAGTATGCAACAATGCTGGTGGAAGGTCAGAATATGGAACAACCACGGCGAAGTAACGGCTTGGAGCCAGCCAGCCCGTTGGGGAACGGGCATCCTGCAAGCCGCCGATTGGCAAGCCCAATGGATTGGCGACCAGCCCGACAAAGCCTTGCAGGAATACAATTCCTACGTTCAAAACAATAATAAAAAACCGGATTTTGACAGAAAAAAATGGGAAAATCCTCCTTATACCCATTCGCCCCTGCTGCGTAAAACGTTCAATACCTCGAATCCCGTAAAACAGGCGTTCCTGTATGTATCGGCGCTCGGTTATTACGAAATGTGGCTCAACGGGCAGCGCATCGGCGACCAGTTGCAGGCACCGGAATGGACAAATTATTTCCGTGAAGTGCAATACCAGACTTTCGACCTGACCGGTCAACTCCAACAGGGCGAGAATGTATTGGCAGCCACCCTTGCCGATGGCTGGTGTTTGGGACGATTGGGCGGAATCAAATGGATGGTCAGTTTTCCGCATCGCGGGTTTTATGCTTCAGACCGCCGATTGATAGCCCAATTAGTGGTGGAATATACCGATGGTTCCCGCCAAATTACGGCTACCGACGGCTCATGGAAAATCAATACCGATGGCTATATCCGTATGGCAGACAATTTTGCAGGAGAAACCATTGATGCGCGGAAAATCATACCCGGATGGGATAAGCCCGGTTTTGACGATTCGGCTTGGGCGAATGTTTACGAAGATAAGAACGTGAAACGAAACCTTGTTGCCCAAAAAAACGAACCGATACAGGTGCATCAGGAATTAAAACCGGTGAAAATCAGCACATTGAAAGATAAATACATTGTTGATTTCGGACAAAACATTGCCGGTCATTGCGCTTTGAAAATCAAGGGAAAAGCAGGCAATATAATTACTTTGCGCCACGGCGAATGGCTCTCGAACGAGGGAGAACTTTATACCGCAGCGCTTGGTCATGCCAAAGCAACCGATACCTTCATTCTGTCCGGTGGCGACGATTATTTCGATCCGTCGTTTACTTATCACGGTTTTCAATATGTTGAAATTTCCGGCTTGGACAAGGCGCCCACCGCCGATATGATTACGGCAAAAGCGGTTTCATCTGCTGCTGAAACGGTGGGGGCGTTTGAATGTTCCAACCCTCAACTCAATCAATTGTACAAAAATGTGGCTTGGACGCAACACAACAATATGTTCAGCGTATTGCACGACAATCCTTCGCGCGATGAACGCACCGGAGCAACCGGCGATGTGCAGATTTTCTGCCAAAGCAGCATTTTCAATATGAATATGGCAGCCTTTTACACCAAATATACCCGCGATATGAATGAAAACGCTTACAACGGGCAGTTTTTTTCGATGATACCATCGCTCTATCGCGAAGATATATGGACCGGATGGGTGGGAGCACCCGGATGGGCGGAAGCCGGATTGATTATCCCCTGGCGACTGTATGAAAATTATGCCGATACCCGTTCGTTGCAGTTATTATACAAGGGTATGAAATTACATATTGACGCCACATGGAAGGAAAACCCCGATTTAATCTGGAAAGTGCGCCACAATCACAATGGCGACTGGCTCAATGCAAATACGCTTACCATTCCACCCGAATACGATTACGACACCCAACACGGCAGTACGCCCGATGATGTTTTTTGCACCGCTTTTTTCGCATATTCCACCCGTTTGCTGTCCGAAATCGCTGCTATGCTTGGCAACAAGGACGATGCCGCACATTATGGCGAATTGGCAAATAAAATCAAAGACGTATTTGTGCGCAATTACATCCAAGAAGACGGAACGATAGAAGGCAATACGCAAGGCACTTATTCTTTGGCGCTCCACTACGGGCTGGTACCGGAAAATCTCCGCGAAAAAGCGTTCAATCATCTTGTTAAATGTATCGAAGATTATGATTACCGGCTCTCTACCGGCTTTATTTCAACACCGATGATGATGGAAGAATTGGTGAAATTCGGTCGCACCGATATTGCTTATCGCTTGCTTGAATCGGAGCGTTTACCATCATGGCTTTATCCGATAAAACAAGGCGCTACCACCGTTTGGGAACGTTGGGATGCTTATGTGGACGGTCGCGGAACACAAGGCTCCACAATGGATTCGTTTGACCACGTAGCCTTCGGTTCGGTAATTGAATGGATGTATCGCCATATTCTCGGCATCAACCCGGACATCAACCACCCCGGCTACGAACATTTTACGATTCATCCCCGTCCGGGCGGCACGCTCACATGGGCAAAAGGTTCGTACAATTCCATTCGAGGAGAAATTGTTTCCTCATGGAGACTTGAAAACGGCGCCTTTGCCTTGGATGTGGAAATCCCTGCTAACACAACCGCCACGATTGTAACGCCTGACAATAAAATACACGAGGTGGGTTCGGGAAAACACAGTTTCAATGTGAAATTACCTGATTGATTGAATCATAAAATAAATCCAAATAAATGAAAGCATTAGTTTTAGAAGAGTACAACAAATTAGTTTACAAGGACATGCCGGAACCGGTATTATCAGCGGGCGAAGTCCTTATCAAAGTGAAAGCCTGCGGAATATGCGGTAGCGATGTTCACGGAATGGACGGTAGCACCGGACGCCGGCAACCACCCATCATTATGGGACATGAAGCATCCGGCGAGATCGTTAAAACAGGCGAAGGCGTCACCTCGTGGAAAGCAGGCGACCGTGTCACTTTCGATTCGACGGTGTATCCGCTCAATGACTGGTACACCCTCAAAGGACACTACAATCTGAGCGACGGACGGCAGGTGGTCGGTGTGTCGCCTGTTGAGTACAAGCGTCATGGCGCTTTTGCGGAATATCTTACTGTTCCGCAGCATATTCTGTACAAAATACCTGCCAACGTCAGTTTTGAACAGGCGGCAATGGTAGAGCCTGCTGCTGTGGCGGCTCACGCTGTGCAACTTTCGGGCATCAAGGCAGGTAACAGCGCAGTAGTGGTAGGCAGCGGCATGATTGGCGCTTTCATCGTCAGTATGCTGAAAGCATCGGGCGCCACGCCGGTGATAGCGGTGGACGTGGACGATGCAAAGTTGAAAGTGGCTGTGGACTTCGGCGCCGACCTCATTGTCAATTCTACGAAAGAACAGGTGGCTGACGTGGTACGCGCTCATACGAAAGACCGCGGTGCCGACTTCGGATTCGAAGCGGTCGGTATTGGAGCAACCGTCAATACAATGATTGACACACTTCGCAGAGGTGCTACCGGAGTGCTGGTGGGCAATGTTTCCGCCAAGATTGACTTTCCCCTGCAAAAGGTGGTCACTTCCGAAATCAAACTGCAAGGAAGTTGCGCTATCAGCGGCGAATACGAGATTGTGCTTGATATGATGGCAAGTGGCGCCCTGAAAGTAGAAAAAATGTTGTCGGCAGTTGCACCGTTGAGCGAAGGCGCCGAATGGTTCCGCAAATTGTACAACAAAGAAGGCAATCTCAATAAAGTAGTGCTGGTTCCCTAAATAATTACGAATTAAAAATTACGGTGGATGCAAACTTGTGCAACTTTCACTCAAAATTTTAAATAAATAGAACAATGTATAAAATAGCAATTATCGGATGCGGAAAAGTAGCGCATCTTCATGCCAAAGCCATTGGCAATCTGCAAAATGCAAAACTTGTTGCCGTTTGGAGCCGTACACCGGATACCGCCAAAAAATTTGCAGACACATACAGCGTCAAACCGTATAGCGATCTTACTGCAATGGTTCGCGAAAATGGTGTTGATTTGGTCATCGTTTGCACCCCTCACCCTTTCCACAGGGAAGTGACCATCGAAGCAGCACGCGCCGGAGCGAATGTACTGGTCGAGAAGCCGCTTGCTGCAACGCTTGAAGACAGCGATGCCATGATTGCTGCCTGCAAAGAGGCAGGCGTTCAGTTGGGTGTCGTTAGCCAGCGCCGATTTTATGCGCCGGTTCAGCGTATTCACAATGCCATTGAAGCCGGAAAAATTGGGACGCCCATTTTTGGCACCATCAATATGCTGGGATGGCGCGACAAAAACTATTACGATGCTGATGCGTGGCGCGGCACATGGGATATGGAAGGTGGCGGAGTGCTGGTCAACCAGGCGCCCCACCAATTGGACATCCTGCTGTGGTACATGGGCGAAATTGCCGAAGTGTATGGACTTTGGAAGAACCTCAACCACCCCTATATCGAAGTGGAAGACACCGCAGTGGCTATTGTCAAGTTTAAAAACGGCGGCATTGGCAACATCATTGTCAGCAATTCCGAAAAACCGGGTATCTACGGGAAAGTGCAGGTGCACGGTTCCAACGGCGCCTCGCTGGGCGTGCAAACCGATGGTGGCGCTATGTTCATTGCCGGTATGTCGTCGGTGCTCGAACCGCCTGTGAATGATCTCTGGACGATACCCGGCGAAGAATCACTGCTGGAAGGATGGGTGAAAGAAGACAGTGAACTTTTCAATAAAATTGATCCTACCATCTATTATATGGAACGGCAGATTGAAGATTTTCTGCAAGCGCTTGCAGAAAACAGAAAACCACTGGTAACCGGTGAATTTGCCCGTCGCACGGTGGAACTCTTTACCGCCATTTATCGCTCCACCCGTGACAATGCACCAGTGAAATTCCCGCTGCTGCCGGAAAACAGGAAGGACATGGACGGAAGAGTAATGATTAATTGTTAATGTTTAATTATTAATGATTTACATAATTCATAATTTATAATTCGTAATTTTTAATTTAAAATGAATAATCGCCCCAAATTAATAGCCTCCGGCTATGTTTTCACCTTTGTGTTGATAACGGCTCTGTTTTTCTTATGGGCATTGCCGAATGTACTGAATGACGTATTGATAAAGCAGTTTCAAAAATCGCTGGAATTGTCGCGCTTTCAAGCCGGATTGATACAAACTGCCATCAAGTTGGGATACTTCTGTTTGGCGATCCCTGCTGGTCTGTTCATGCAGCGTTTCGGCTATAAAAACGGTATTCTCACGGGCTTGATTGTTTTTGCAGCCGGTTGTTTTCTGTTTTTTCCCGCTGCCAACTCCGGTATTTACTTTGTTTTCCTCAGCGGGATATTTGTCATCGGCAGTGGTCTTTCCTTTCTCGAACTCGGCGCCAACAGTTATATCACCTATCTCGGCGATCCTGCCACTTCGGCGCGACGGCTGAATCTGGCGCAATCGTTTAATCCTATCGGCGGCATTACCGGCGTTACCTTGGGAACACTCTTTATCTTTTCGGGCAACGAGCCTACTGCCGACCAGATTGCAGAATTAAAATCGCAGGTGACCGCCACGGGCAACGCTTATACCGATTTTCTTCAAACCGAAAACAGCCGCGTGTGGCCTACCTATATCCTGATAGGCATTGCAGTATTGGTAGTCGCGTTTTTGATATGGCGAGCCAAATTCCCCAAAATTGCCAAAACAGACAGCACCGACGGAAGCAAGGGCAGTTTCAAAACGCTCATCAAGTATCCGCACTGGTACGGCGCCATCATTTCGCAGTTTTTCTATCTCGGCGCTCAACTTGGCACGTGGAGTTATTTGATTACTTACGTACAGGAAAACAGTCCGATGACCGAAAAACAAGCCGGAGGACTGCTCATTGTGAATATGCTTGTTTTCATGTTCGGACGTTTCTTCTCCACTTACCTGATGAAATGGTTTAAACCCACAAAGATGATGGGCACTTATGCGCTCATCAATGTCGGATTGATGACGCTTTGCATACTCGGTTCCAAGTGGGCTTCGTGGACAGGACTGCACGACATCACCTACTGGATTGGCATTTGCGCTATGATGGCTACCACTTTCTTTATGTCACTGATGTACCCCACCAATTTTGCCTCGGGCATAAGAGGGCTGGGACCCAACGCTAAACTGGGCGCTTCGGCACTCATTATGAGTTTGGTGGGTGGAGCCGTTCTCACCCCGCTCATTGGTCTGATTGCTGATGCATCGTGGGCGAAGGCGGTGGCGCCGGGTATGGTGATTCCCATCGTTTCCTACTGTGTCATCGCTTGGTACGGTTTTTACGGCTCGCGCCCGCGGGGACCGGTTTTCGAGTGACATCGGAACCGGACTGGATTCTGTATTGAACGGGTGAAACACCGGTTATCTTTTTGAATAACCGGTAGAAATAGGACATATTCTCAAAGGAAAGGCTGAACGCAATCTCTTTGAGGCTCTGTTCGCCTATAATCAGCATCAACTGTGCCTTCTCTATCTTCTTCTGATTGATATACTGCAAGGGAGAACATTGCACCTGTTTTTTAAACAAACGGATAAAATATTCGGGATTCAGATAATGCGTTTTTGCCAGTTCTCCGATGTTGATATCTCGGCTTATATTTTCTTGAATATAGCGTATCGCCTTGTTGATGCGCTTATCTGCAATTTCATGTTTGAATGATGCGTTGTTCAGAAATCTGGAAAACAGTTGTAGCAGGATGCCTTTTGTTTCTACTACGGAATAAAACGGAAACTGGTTATTTTTAGCGATATTTTGCATCAGGGTAGGCACATTGTCGTAACTGTCGGGATTGGACTGGCTCAATTCCATGTTCGGATGAATTTCCAGCAGGCGTTTCATCAATTCCATTTCCAGCGCACCGGCGCTCACCTCAAAAGGAAAATTCAAGCGGTCGAAGATATTTTGTTCTTCGTAAATATGCACATAATAGAGCGTAAACCGGTCGTTATTCCTGTAACTGTGCGTCACAAACGAGGGAATCAGATAGAGATGACCGGGTTCAATGCTGTGTACGCCGTCGGGCATCACCACCTGAGCAGAACCGTTTTCCACCATGTAGATGCGGGCAAAAGGACTGTTGACGCCTTTCCAGTTCCAGTCGGCGTCATGCTCTTTGCGAGCCACATTCAGTAATAACAGATTTAAGGTTTCCTTTTTGCTCATATTGGGTTTCGAGTTTCGAGTTTCGAGTTTCGGGTTTAGGGCTTTTTTACTTCCAAAAAACCTCTCAATCGAATATCTTTGGACGAACTGCCGATGGTGACTCTGAACTGCCCCGGTTCCACTACCCTTTGCATATTGACGTTGAGGTGTTCCAGCGCACTGGAATCCAGCATGAACCGAACGGTTTTTTCTTCGCCCGGCGCCAGTTCAATTCGTTGAAATCCGCACAGTTTGGTGGTGGGAACGGCAACGTCAGCAATTTGGTCGTGCAGGTAGAGTTGCGCCACTTCCTCGCCTTTTACTGCGCCCGTGTTCTTAATGCGGCAGGTGACGGTTGCTTTTCCGTCGGGGCGGATGGCTTCCGGCGACACGGAAAGTTGGGAATATTCAAAGGTGGTGTAACTCAGTCCGTGACCAAACGCAAACAAAGGCTCGCCGGTAAGATTGACGTATTCGTCGCTTCGTCCTGTCGGCAAATGGCGGTATGTCAGCGGCAACTGCGCTACCGTAATGGGGAAGGTGACGGGCAGTTTGCCTGATGGGTTGCAGTCGCCGAACAGGATGTCGCCGACAGCCGTGCCGCCTTCATCGCCAAGGTACCAGGCGTCAACAATGGCAGGCACCCGGTCAAACCACGACTCCATCGTGACGGCGCTGCCGCCAACAATCACTACAACGGTCGGTACGCCGGTAGCCGCCACGCGGAGAATCAGTTCTTCCTGCCTCCCGGGCAAATGAATCATGGCGCGATCCCTGAACTCGCCTTCTTCAATGCCGACAGCCACAATCGCCACGTCGCTGCGGCGGGCTGCCTCCACCGCTTCCCGAATGGACGAATCTTCGCTTTCGCAGCCGACATTCCACACTAAATTAATGCGCCCGTTGTGCGTATTTTCATAAAAATCAACCCGTATGTCATACGATTTTCCCTTTTCAAAGGTGAATGGAACGGTGGTTTTCCGGTAGGATACCTTCGGTATCCGTTCAATGAGCGGCTTTCCGTCAATGTATAAGGTGTAGCCATCGTTTCCTTCGATGCCGATTTCATACCGTCCGGACACCGGCGCGGTGAGTTTTCCCGTCCAGCGGGCAGAATACCAGTCGAAGTCGAGCAAGTCGGGATGGGGCGAAAAGAGAGTCCATCTGAACTGAATGCGGTCGTCGATGCGCACCATTGCAGGCGTGCCTTCCCAGCGGATGTTGCTGAAATATTCGCCCTGTAAGCCTTTCTTTCCGTTGTATGAAAGATGGTCAGACGGCACAATGACGTGTTCGGGATGGATGCGTTGACATCCCGGCGCGTGGTGAATGCGGGCGGTGGCGCCCATCTTCTTTTCAATTGCCTGCAAAATGCTGACTTTGTTGATGCCCGGACCGCAGTATCCTCCCAAACGCGCCTCAGCAGCGTCCTCGCCGATGACAGCGATGTTCCTGACGGATTTGGACAAGGGCAGCGTGTGGTCGTTTTTCAGCAATACGATGGATTTACGGGCTGCGTCCAGGGATAATTGACGGTGTTGTGCCGTTCCGTTCCATTGGACGGCTTCCTCCGGATCGACGTAGGGGTTTTCAAACAGTCCCAAACGGAATTTGGCACGGAGTACGCGCCTGACGGCATTGTCGATAGCGGCTTGCGACACCATACCGTCGCGAAAAGCGTTCAGAAAAGGGATGTGCTCGTCGTAATCCACCTGAAAAATCACGTCCAGACCGTTGTTGATGGCATCGGCGCCGGCTTCGCCATAACTGTCCACCGTGTGGTGAAGTTTGTGGATGATGTTGACCGCGTCGGCGTCGGAAATGGAAAAGCCCTCGAAGCCCCACTCGTTTTCCAGTTTGTCTCGCAGCAGCGCGGCGCTGGCTGAACATGGACTGCCATCGAGCGTGTTGTAAGCCGTCATCACGGAAGTGGCTTTGCCTTCCTGAAAACAGGCTTTGAACGGGACATAATGCGTTTCTTCGAGCGCCCGTTCGGAGAGCGGAATCGGGTAACTGTCGCGTCCGCCTTCGCCTACATTCGCCACGAAATGCTTGGGCGTGGTGATGATGCCCGTCTCCTCAAAACTGCGGACAAAAGCAACGCCCATACAGGCGGACAGATACGGGTCCTCGCCGTAGGTTTCCTCCGTGCGCCCCCAGCGGACGTCCGAAGCCAGATTGACAACCGGCGAAAGCACTTGCCGGATGCCTCTGGTTTTACATTCGCGGGCAATGGCGGCAGATACGCTGCGCATCAGCGTGGTGTCGAAGGTGGCGGCTAAGGCGATGGACTGAGGAAAGGAAGTGGCGCCTTCGCGAACTAACCCGTGCAGGGCTTCGTCCACCGCTATGATGGGGATGCCCAAACGTGTTTCTTCAACAAAGAATTTCTGTACCGCGTTGATCTTTTCGGCAGTCACCTTGGCGGTGACGCGGGAATCGTACTGCAACATCTGTTTATCGGCTGCGCCGGACGCGCTGCCGGTGGCAATCTGCAAGCCGAAAATGCCGTGTTTCAACTGTTCTTTGCTGAGACTTTCGAGGTCGCCCGGCATCAGATACAGTTGCCAAAATTTCTCTTCCAATGTCATCCTTTTCAACAGGTCGTTGACTCTGGTTTCCACCGGCAAATCCGGATTTTTATAATCTGCTTCTTTCTTTTCGCAGGCAACGGCAAGCCATAAGCACAAGCCGGCGGCTACTGTCAAGCATTTTTTCATCATGGTATATTATGTATATTATATAATGTATGGAATAAATATTTTTCTGTTTTCCGCAAGAGTACCTGCGAGCACTTTTTCGGTACCTGCGAGAAGGATGCGGTATGCGGATTGTCGGTTGTCATAGCCTGTGATAATGGAAGGGTAGGGGAGTGCACGGTTTTATTTGCCTGTCCCCGCGTTCATGGCTGCTCCTATCACGGGCGCCTGTTCCCAAAGCCGGCAGGTGCTCACAGTCTGGAAAATACCTTTGCTGCTCAGTTTTTCTTTCAGATGGTCCATAAAGAGCGATGAGGAACGGGCGATGCTTCCGCCAAGCACTAATATTTCCGGTTCAAAGCGTTTCAACCACGGGGCGATAAATTCGCTCAGATTATCTGTAAAGTTTTCAAAAATTTGCAATGCTGTCATGTTTTTTAGCATAGCCAGTTCTGCAATTTCTTTCACACCTGCGATGTCCACCCCTGCGGCTTCTTTCCATTGCCCTGTAAACCATCTTGTGGAAAAGTAATCATCGGCTATGCTGTTCCCGAAAGGCTGATTGTAGAGAAAACCGCCGTCGGGCACGCCGTTGCCCGATGTTTGCGCTGTGCCGTCGGTTAAAAAGGTGGAGCCGAAGCCGGTACCGAGCGTTATCGTCAATGAGCGTTCCGTTCCTTTGGATGCGCCTGCGTAATGTTCGCCCAGAGCGAAGCAAACGGCGTCATTTTCGAAAACGATGCGGCGGGCAGGCACGCTTTCGCGAACAATTTGTTTGAGGTCGAGTCCATAGATGGCATCGAATTTGTGAACGCCTTTGATCAGCGATATTCCGCCGATATAATCAAAGGGACCGGGCATGGCAATTCCCACGCTTTCAACAGGGTGTTCCTGTCCGGCAACAGTCATTTGCAACACTGTTCGCAGCGCGCCTGTGATATGTTCCATGCTGCCGGACGAATCGATTTTCACTTCGCGCAGGCTTTCGTTCAGCACTTTTCCGCTGTACATGTCAACCAGCGCGCTCGAAATGTGCGTTCCTCCCACATCTGCGCCGATATTGTATTTTTGGTTTTTCATTCTATTTCCAGCATTACTACTGATTTAGCAGGCAGGGTTACTGATACTGTGCCTTTTGACAGTTTGGCAGCGTTGAACGCTTTTACGGTGACGGTATTCGGCTTGTCAAAGGTGTTGTGGTCGGTGAGATGAGCGGAAGTCAGCACTTGTCCTGAAACGTTTTTGACGGCAGCGCCTCTCAACTCGGTTTCGATCGTTTGTTCCTTGTTGGGGTCGATGTTCACCAAAGTGATATGAATTTTTCCCGCTGCATCTTTGGACGCTGATACGCTGATGGCGTCCATTTTTCGTCCATTCAATTCATATTTGTTACATGAAAATGCAACAGGCAGCAAGGTAGCGTCCTGGTGTACTTTATAGAGGTAGAAAGCCCAATAGGTGGGCGTGAGCAGCATTTTTTCATGATCGGTAAGAATCACAGCCTGCAATACGTTGATGGTTTGTGCGATATTGGTCATTTTTACGCGGTCGGCATGGGCGTTGAAAATGTTCAGATTCGTAGCAGCCACAATTGCATCGCGCAAGGTATTCTGCTGGTACAGAAACCCGGGGTTGGTGCCCGGCTCGACACTGTACCATACACCCCATTCGTCGGGAATCAATCCCACCCGTTTTTGCGGGTCGTATTTGTCCATGATGGTAGCATGTCTGGTGATTAATTCGTCCATATACAGTGTGCTGTGAATGGTATTGAAATAATCCGTTTCATCAAATTGCGTTGCAGAGCGATTGTTGCCCGACCCTGTATAATAATGCAGTGAAAGAGCGTGCATCTGTCCTGCTGCGCTTTTCATCAAAGTTTCCGTCCAGTGGTAATCATTCCTGTTGGGTCCACCTGCTATTTTATACAGGCGATTATCGCCATAGTTGCGGCAATAAGTGGCGTAACGGCGGTACTGGTCGGTGTAAAACTCGGCGGTCATGTTTCCGCCGCAGCCCCAGTTTTCGTTGCCTACGCCCCAAAATTTCACCTTCCAAGGTTTTTCGCGCCCGTTTTGTTTGCGAAGATTTGCCATCGGGCTGTCACCGTCGGAAGTGATGTATTCCACCCATTTGGACATTTCCTCCACCGTGCCGCTGCCCACGTTGCCGCAGATATACGGTTCGCAGCCCAACTGTTCGCAGAGGTCGAGAAATTCGTGCGTACCGAAACTGTTGTCCTCCACTACGCCGCCCCAATGCGTGTTGACCATCTTGGGACGCTGGCTGCGCGGACCGATGCCGTCCATCCAGTGATACTCATCGGCAAAGCAGCCACCGGGCCATCGCAGGTTCGGAATACTGATGTTCTTCAAGGCTTTCACCACATCGTTGCGAATGCCGCGGGTGTTGGGAATCGGCGAATCTTCACCCACCCAGTAGCCGCCATAAATGCAGTGACCGAGATGTTCGGAAAAATGCCCGTAGATATGCTTGCTGATCACTTCTTTGCCCTGGTCAGCGTTGATGATGAGTTTGTTTTGAGCCTGCACCGGAACCAACATTCCAAGTAGGGCAACAATATAATACAAAAATACTTTTTTCATGGGTGATTTTTATAATGATAATATAAAAACAGCACACAGAGGATGTATCGTCATCTGTGTGCCTTCTGATTTAGATTTTGGGGAGTTCCCATGGCGCTCTGTATGCTTTGGTCAGGTACGAATCGGCTTCCGCATCGTGGAAACTTGTTCCGTCCCAAGACAGTTTTTTGCCTGTGCGGTATGCAATGTTGCCCAATTGCGAGAATTTGGCAATGTGCGCTCCTATCTCTATGCTGGCATTACAGTTGCGATTGCGGGATTTGATACACTCCAAATGGTTTTCCACGTGGTAGTATAATCCACCCTTTCCATAGTTCTTCGTCAATGGCACGGCTTGCATGCGTTTTCCTTCGGGTATCACTTCCCATCCGCCGCGGTCAACAACCAATGTGCCGTTTTCGCCTACGAAACCCAAGCCGTGGGTACGTCCGTAGCCGCCATCGTCAATGCCGATGGCATGATCCCAAAGCACTGTGAAATCTTTGAACGTGTAGATGGTTTGCAGCAAGTCGGGCGTTTCGCAGGCGTCGTCGGGATAACCGAACTTTCCGCCCGAAGCCATCACCGATTCAGGCGCAGTGACGTTCATGCCGTAGAGAGCGTAATCAAGCAGGTGAACGCCCCAGTCGGTCATCAATCCTCCGGCATAGTCCCAAAACCAGCGGAACGTGAAATGAAAGCGATTTCTGTTGAACGGACGCTTGGGCGCCGGACCTAACCACATATCGTAGTCCACGCCTGCCGGAACGGGTTCATCCGGTTTCACAGGAATGGAAGGGCACCATCCCTGATAGGAGAACACGCGCACGGTGCGGATTTTGCC
This sequence comes from Bacteroidales bacterium, assembly GCA_031287245.1. Lineage (GTDB taxonomy): Bacteria > Bacteroidota > Bacteroidia > Bacteroidales > UBA4181 > JAIRLS01. Next base: position 1,862 of record JAITTD010000172.1, on the reverse strand, counting down.
TAACTGTCCCGTTCGCAGAAAGGCTACGGCATCCTGCCAGTGCGGGTCGCTGCGTTGCCACTGACCTACCTGCACAACGCGGTTGTAGCGCTCGGCCGCACGCAACATGATGTTACATTCTCCAATACTGTTGCCCAACGGTTTTTCGCAATACACATCTTTGCCTGTTTGACAGGCTGCCACCAATTGCAGGCAATGCCAATGGTCGGGTGTGCCTATGATGACCACATCTATGTCTTTGTGGTCTATGAGTTTTCTCCAATCTTTGTAGAGGTGTTTCACCTTTTTGCCGGTTTTTTTCTCGGTTTCGGCAGCACGGCTGTTCAGCACCTCGCTGTCAATGTCGGCAAGCGCCACACATTCTACCTCTGGAAAGCGCAGAAAATTTTCGAGGTCGCCATAGCCCATGCCCTTGCAACCTATTAATCCCACTCTTATTTTGTCATTGGCGCCTATCCCTCCAGCCTTGATGATGAAAGGACTTGCCGTTAGTCCGGCGCCGAGCAAAGTGCCCTGCCGGAGAAAATCACGTCGTGTCGTCATTTTTTATGTTTTAATTGATAAAGGTAATAAATTTCGGACAAAAATAACAAAAATAAATATATGTCGGCATCATCCTGAAAGATATTAACATTTATTAACTTATCAAAGTTTCGTAGATGTAGAGACGGTGCGCGCACCGTCTCTACAGGGCATGTGGTGATGTCTCACCGCATGTGGTGATGGTGTCTCACCGCATGTGGTGATGGTGTCTCACCGCATGTGGTGATGATGTCTCACCGCATGTGGTGATGGTGTCTCACCGCATGTGGTGATGGTGCATGCCCTATTCAAAAAAATATCAAAAAAATAATTGAAAACATCAAAAAATAAATAACTTTGCGAAAAAAAATATCCATTTCAATGACAATGAAATTTACGTTTCCTAAAGTCCTGTTTGCGACTGTATTTGCACTCAACAGCCTGTTGCTTTCTGCACAGACACAGATAAGTATCTATCCTGAAAATCCACCTGCCGTAACCTCGCTTTCTGTGGGCGATGCGACGGGCGGAATTTATCAAGTGACTGTCAAAAACGCCACAAGTGCGGCACTTACCGATTACAAACTGAAAGTCGGTATGCCTGCGGGCGCCGAATATATCTCTGCGCCGACTGCACCCACAGGTGTTACTGCAGTGGATGCTACCGACCTGCAAAATCCGGTGTTTATGCTGAGCAACATTGTCGCCGACACTGAACTTACCATCTCTTTTTCCATACGCTTGGGTTGCAGTTATGTACATCAGAACAATGGAAATAATTTTTTCACATACACGCTCTATGACAACACGTCCGCAGAGGTGGCTGCCGAAAGCGGAGATGGACCGTCTTCTGTGTACCGTCCACAGATGAACGTGAGTCCGCTGGCGCCTATGATTATAGACGTGAGAACGCCGGCTCCACGAAGCATTACCGTGCAAAATCTCGGCGCCAAATTAGATACCCTGCTCATAGACGATTTACATGACACAAACAAATTGGACATCGGCGTTCCTGTCGGCGACATCAGTGATATTCCCGGAGGAAAACGCATCAAACTGTGGGGTGCGGCTTTGCAAAGCGCCATCACCATCAATGGCGGCAATGGCGATGCAATATTTGATAACGGCGAAACGCTAACCATTACCGAAAATATTCAGTTGAAAACATGCGAAGCGGCAACCACCGATGTCACTGCGTGGGTGCGCGATTTCAACGGGACAGTGTGTACCTCGTCCACGCAGTCTGCCGGTATTTCGACTTTTTCTTCCCTGCCTGTTCTGTCTTACTACCGACCGTCAATTGCCGCCGCTGACAACAAAATGCCTACACTGTGCGCTTC
>JAITTD010000145.1 GCA_031287245.1 Bacteroidales bacterium | reverse complement strand
CTCAAAACTCGAAACTCAAAACTCAAAACCTGAAACTCAAACCCCGAAACTCAAAACTCAAAACCCGAAACATTCTGTTTGATAAGCCGTACAGGACCCAAAAGACCTGCCGGATACAGTTGAGAGTCCGGTCGGAAATAGTACCATATCGAAAAGCCTTTTCTGCCTTGTTCCGGGCGCGGTTGTTGTTTGATAAACCAATCAGGAAAGGCTTTCATGGCTCTGCCCTCTGCGCCTCGGTCGGCACCCCATTCAAAATCTGCCGGATACTGTTCGTCGCCTATCAGTCGATTTGCCCAATTGTTGGTGACGTGAACGGTCAATGTATTGTTACCGGATTTCAGCCAGGGTGTAATATCGGCTTTGTAGGGCGGATACCACAAGACACCTGCGTGTTCTCCGTTCACTTCCAACTCGGCAATATCATGCAATTCACCCAAATCAACAGCGATTCGTTTGCCTTTTTTTATATCGCTTGCCGAAATATGAATGGTTTTTGTATAGCTTGCTGTGCCTGCAAAGTATTTGATAGCGGTGTCGGAATTTTTGCTAAAATCCGTCAAAGCAGTGAATTTTCTTTGAAAAGGCGGCGCTAATTTAGGTTGAAACAGAACAGTCCATTTCTCGTCCATGTTGACGGCTGTTTCGCTGATAACATCAACAGGCGGTAATCGCAGATTGGAATAGTTACATTGATTACTTTTGGGAAATACCACAAAAACCGACTCGTTTGCCTCTAATTTTAAGTCAATATAGATTGAATCGCCCGCTGCTTTCCAGTTCTGTGTCTGTCTGATGCTGCCCTTGTTGGCATCCCACAATTCGGGTATTCGGTTTTTTACGGGAAAGGCAACGGGTTTTGTCTGCTTGACAGCGGAAGGATTGATTACAAAAAACAGTTCGGCTTCCGGCATGCTTCGGTGAAGTACATTTCGGGATTCAAAAGCGGTCAAACCGCCTTGTTGCAACAGCATCTGGCAACGAGCCAAATAGGTAAAAAAGGCTTTTCCGGGTTTTAGCCATGTCTGGTAGCGGCTAAAATGAGTGCCCCACCATCCCATCCCCATTCCGGGCTGGTACTGGTCGTCGAAGGGCTGGTGCACCCAGTGATGCAGGAAAAGCCAGTTAATACCGCTCACAAAACCGCCATCGGCTGTGGGTTTCAAAAAAGCGGGGTCTTCGGTGTAGCAACTTAATTCGGGGCTTCCGGTAAAAGCCTCAGCCGCCACTATTTTTTTGCCTGCATCCCGTGCGCCCAAAGGGATTAAGGGAGATATTCGTCCGCTGCCGCCTGTCCAAAATTCGTCAATCGGAATGTCGGGAATAGCAATGCACTCTTTTGTGTTGAAGGGTCCCCAATACGGTTCCCAATAAAACTGCAATCCTGCCTCGTGAATCATCTCTTTTGCCACTTGCCATCCGTTATCAATAAAAAGACGGCTGACCACCTCTTTGTAATCTTTTGCAAAATGCTTGATAGCGGCATCTTCTTCATTCGCAAATTGCCGCAAGGCTATCCATGGAAGCGGGTCATATCCTTTCCGGATGATAAATTCTTCGCGAAACAAAGGAGTCCAGTCCTGGTCGCCCGATTCATAACTGTCTATCCAAATATAGGTGAATGTTGTTCCAAAGTATTCTTTGAAACGCTCTTTCAAGGGGTTCAGCACCTGCTGCCAGTGATACACATTATGTTCCCTGCTCATTTTGTCAACTTCCAGCGTCTTTCCAATGATATCGTCGGGCAGCGGATGTGGATTAGCCATAGTGGGCGCGTGTCCTATTCGGCAAATATTCCAGTTGCCTGTCGGTGCCTGCCATTTCAACAGACCGTTAGCATCCATGCAGGCAGAAATGTCGATGACATCGTTCACAGTGGCGCCTTCCTTTGCAGGTACAGCCATTACGGCAATATCTCGATAATAAGTTGCCCGCCGCTGACCGATGGTAGGGTTGTCCGGATGTCTGGATTCAAATCCGACATATATGGGCAATTCCGGTTTTTCCAGCAGTACTTCTACGAGCCGGTTCCCTGTTGTTTGGACTTTACGCATCACGATGGTTTGCATGGCGCGTTCTTCCGTTATCCAGGGACCTCCGGTGGTTGCATAACCGGGCGTACCGTGAAGTCCAATCTGCATATCCAAGCGTTTGGCTTCGGCTAAGGTGTGCTTAAAAGCATCCCAATAGGCTTCGCTGCGATAGGTTTGGTGGGGCCACGGATTATTTTCTATCGGAGCATGCGAGTTTTGCACCGATGACGCTATGTTGAAAATGGTAGCGCCACCTATTCCCGCCCCTTTCATGGCTTCCAAGTCTTTGGTAATTCCTTCTTTTCGGAAGTTACTGCCCAACCAGTGCCACCACACGCAGGGTCTGTATTCATTGGGCGGTTCCTGAAACGATGTTGCCAGATTTTGCAAGGACTGTGCAGATATTTGCAGCATCAAAGAAGAAATTAATAGCGTAAACAACAATACTTTACGAAATTTATACTTTATATTCATGATATACGGATTTTCCATGTTCTTTTATTCGGCAGTAACAAGTTCATTAATTATTTGTTTATTGTTTTTGTCAATTAGCGAAAATATCTCTTTTTCAAATGAAGTAAAGTCTTCTTTCTGTATGGAATATTTGATTTTGCCATCTTCCAAATAATGGATAAAGTCGCATAAATGGGTTAAAGTATCCATCACATGTGAACTAACAATAATTGTCTTTTCTGTTTCTTTTAATTTCAACAGAACAAGACGAAGAATGCGACACATTTCAATATCTATACCATTGAAAGGTTCATCAAGTAGCATAATTGGCATGTTTTGTTTAATAACACCCAGTATAGCCAACTTTTTCTTCATTCCGGTGGAATAAATATCTGTAATTTGGTCTAATGGCAGTTTAAACAAGCTATTCCATCGATCGATATCGAAATTTGGATTACAAAATAACGATAAATATTCCTGTCCGGTTATATTTGAATAAAAAAAGTTTTCGGTAGGCAAATAAGCCATTCCATTTTTTGTAACAGGCTGATTATTACAAATAATTGTTCCTTTCTGTATTTTTTTCAATCCAAAGAACGCATTGAAAAAAGTCGTTTTTCCACTGCCATTTAGCCCAACAATTCCATGTATCTTGTTTTTCTGAAATGCAACATCCAAAGAATCAATGATATTGATGCCTTTTCTATGACTGACTAAAAGATTATTAACAGTAA
>JAITTD010000141.1 GCA_031287245.1 Bacteroidales bacterium | reverse complement strand
TTATGAATATAATAATATGGATTAAATTGATTGGACAAAGGTAGGGCTTTTTATTGAAACAGAAAAAGATTTTTTGTGATTCGATGGTGATACAATGGTGAGACATCGTTTATCCGTTTGTCCATTGAATAATTATTTTTAGCAATGGATATAGTACAGGACACATATGGTTGTGATACATTCGTAATCGTTGGTTCGACTGTGATAACGCTCTTTCAAACCTTATTATTAATTATTAATTTGTAATTTCCCGAAGGGAGGTCAATTATCCAATGTTTTTTGCAATATCGGTATTGACAAGCAGTATGTCGCCAATGTTGTCGAAAGCGGTAAAGAACGCGGTGGGGGTGGCATTGGTAAAACCCAGAATGGTGATGCCTGCCTGTTGCGAATGTTCGCTTACTGCCTCATTGAATGTTTTTTCTTCCGGCAGTGTGATGATTTCGATATTGGTGAGAGTGATGGGCAGGCGTCCTTCGGCAATCCGTTGTTCCAAATCCTGTTTGGTCGTTTCGCTTTTGCCTGTTGCACAGATGCTAAAAATCTTGATAAAACTTTTTCGCCAGTCGGGATGTGCCATGATGATGTAACCCAGCAGAATCATCAGGTTGACGTTGGTTTCGTCATCATCGGTAATCCATACATGAATGCCGTTGCGGTATCTAACCGCTGCTGCCGAGCCGCCGAAGATGCACACGTCGAAGTTTCCGGCTTTCACAAGCGGTATGTTGTTGATAATGGTGGTCAGTTCCTCCGGGTGTTGTTTATCGAACTCAAACAGCACCATGTTGTTTTCCATGCCCGAAATAGAAGGCGCCTGTATCACTTGCGCCAACGCCGAAGTGTATGACGGCGAAATCATGGTGTCGATATAAAGGGCGCTGTGCTGTTCCTTCTGGTTGTCAATCAGTTTAGCCAATAATTCCTGCGATTCGCTAAAAGTCTGTTCGTTGTAGTATCCTTCAATGAAATGGAAATATGTGCCGAAACCGTGCCGGTGGCTTATCCATTGCATCATGTCAAGCGCTTTGTTTCGTTCAAACGAATGGGACGAAATGCAGATAGCGGCAGGACGCCATTCTTCCGCATCCATGCGTGTCTGATGCTTTTGCATGAACACCTGAATTTTCCGGTTGAGCTGAAACAGCGTGCCTTTGAAGATGTTGACCAGTCCCTTTTGCTCCTTGTTGGAATTTTCCATGAACAGATAGATGATCACAATCACAGCATACGCCAGCACGGTGTACATTGCATTGATTTTGAACATCACCCATATCGACAGCAGGAATCCGCCCAGCGACAGAAACCACTTCGACCTGAAACGCGGGCGGTAGGAAGGCGGCGAGCCGAAATGGTTGAGAAACGAGATAAGACAGAGCGAGCCGTAGGTAATCAGGAAAAACATGGAAATGATTTGCGCAACAGCATTCACGTCGCCCAGCAGGACAAAGACCAATGCTATCACGAAAGACAAAAACGCGGCGTTGAACGGCTCGTGATTTTGCCCCCTTCCTTTTGCCAGAAAAAGGTTGATTTTGCGCATGGGAAAACTTTTGTCCGATGCCAATGCTTGAAGCGTGCGCGGCGCCACCATTGCCGACCCCATTGCCGACGAAAAGGTAGAAGCCATCAGCCCCAGCGGAATAATAATGCTTCCGCCCAATGCTATTCTGGACATCATCAGCTGGTCCTGCAGCAGGTCAGCCTGCGATGCCGACACGGACAATTTCCACACCACTAAGGCATATACCACCAATCCGGTCACCGTTCCCAACATGGTTCCCAGCGGAATGGATTTGCCCGGATTTTGCAGGTCGCCGCTCAATCCTACACCGGCGGTCATGCCCGTAAAAGCAGGGAAACAGATAGCAAACCAGAAGAAAAAATGCGCTGAATTGAAAAATCCGCAATTAGCAAAGGGCGCTGTTGCTGAGGCATTGCCCGATGCAACGGGCGAACCGGCAAAAAAGCACAGCAGCGAAACAAACAGAATGCCTGTAATAACATACAGGATTTTAAGGCTCGAACCGGAACCTTTTTTCAGCACAAAGTAAGCCAGCAGAAACAATACCGGCACACTGACAACCTGTTTGGGCAGTGCAAAACCGGCAAAGCCTGCAAACCAGTCAAAAAAAGGTGAAAATGACTCGGTAAAAGCAATAATGTAGAATGCAATGCCGATAGCCTGCGCTATGTAGAGGGTGATTCCGATGGTAGAACCTATTTTCAGACCGAAAGAACGCGAAATAATAAAGTATTCGCCGCCACCTTCCACGCGGGTGTTGGTAGCGATTTCGGAAATGGCGAGTGCGGTGGGGATTGTAATAGTATGCCCCAACAGAATGATGAGTATAGCGCCCCAGAAACCCATATTGCCAACGGCATAACCAAAACGCAAAAACAGAATTGCTCCCAGTATGGTGGATATGGAAGTAAAGAATACCGGTGCCGTACCGAATTTTTTCATTGCCCTGTCGGTTGATATATTTGTCATGACGTTATTCCATTTTTACAAACCATTCAAAAAGGGATTATGAATCATCTCCTGACCGATGGATGTTTGCGGACCATGACCCGGATAAACGATGGTTTCGGGCGGTAAAGTGAGCAATTGCCGTGTGATGCCGTCTATCAGCACATCGAAATCGCCTCCGGGCAGGTCGCTGCGCCCGATGCTTCCGTTGAAAAGCACGTCGCCGACAAAAACCTTCTTTTCGGCAGGCAAATGTAGCACGATGCTTCCCGGCGAATGTCCCGGAATGTGCAGAAAGTTTATTTTTACATCCCCCATTGTCAGTTCATCGCCGGCTTTGAAAAAATGGTCGGGTGCAGGCGGCGGCGTCACAGGAAAACCGAATATCTCGCCTTGCCGGTAAGCATTTTGTATGAGAAACAAATCGTCTTGATGGGCTGCCACTGTTGGATGCCATGTATCATATACAAAGGCATTGCCTATCACGTGGTCAAAATGTCCGTGTGTGTTGATGAGCCACAAGAGTTTTAAGCCGTTTCGCTCAATGTGTTGCTTCAAAACGGCTTGTTCTTTGGGCGAACAGCAGGCAGGGTCAATGATGATGCTGTTACCGTCCTTATCGGAAAGGAGGTAGGTGTTCACTTCGTAGGGGTTGAATGTAAGATGGTCTAAACGCATAACAAATATTTTCAATCAATTGCCAAATTTCGTTTGTAATCGCTGATGAATCCGAAAGAACTGTCGTCAATGCGGATTTCTTCGTGGGTGACGTGTCCCAGGGTCATGAACGGGAAGTCATTGTTCATCATGAAGTCAATAAAATCGGTTTCGCGAGTGGAGGATACGCTGACTACGATGCGTGAAGGCGTTTCACCATACAGGAATAGATCCTTACTTACTTCATCGTCCTCGGTGACATCGAACCCGAATTGGCGCACTATTGCCGATTCGAGCAGCGACGTGAACAAGCCGCCTCGCGAAACACTGTGTGCCGATTTTACCAATTTTCGGGCAATCATCTGTTTTACGACTTGCAAAAGTTTTGCTTCCTCCTCCAAGTGGATGGCTGGCGGCGGAGTGTCTTTTTCGCCCAGACAGAAACGGGAGTATTCGGACGCATGAGGCTGGTCGGGCGTTTTGCCGATGAGGTAAATCATGTCGCCTTTGCCTTTGAACGAGAGAGTCATTTGCTGATGTTTGTCTTCCAAGAAGGCGATCGCCCCAAGTGACAAAAACATGGCAGGCTTGTCCGATGAAATGAACGCTGTGTTGATGTCCGATGACGCAATGCCCAACTTTTTGCAGGAAGCAGCAATATGATTGCGGATCATCGCAACCGTTTCTGCAGATTCGGATTCTTTCGTGCCGTAAACCGTCAGACAGCCTGTTACGGCGAGCGGTTCTCCGCCCGAACAAACCGTTTTGCGTATCACTTCCGCCACTAATAAGGGAACTGCGCCGGGATATTTTACAATGTCGTGCAAACTGCTGCCGAATGACACCGCGATGGCGTGACGTGCGCCTTTGATTTGCATCACCGAAGTATCGGAAATGAAATTGGTGGAAAGAGTGTTGCCCCCGACAGTACTGTCGAAACGATTGAAAAACCATTGTTGCGACCTGAGATTGGGCGAGTGCAGCAGTAATCCTGCTATTTCTTTACTGTTGTCGCTTTGTGCAGCAGGAAAAGCTTCTCGCGGCAATGTGGCAAAATCCGGCTGCACAGCACTTGCATGCACTGTTGGCTTGCAAGTGACTATTTTGAGAACCTCAACGGGTATTTCAACAACGGACTGCTCTTGATATTGAACGGAAAAGAATTGTCCGTCCGTTACGGTTCCTATTGAGGTGCATTGTTTGTCCCATTTGCGGCATATCCGTTCCATGTCGCTGTGCTGTTCTTCGCTCACAATGACAATGATTTGATCGGGGCGGTACTGCAATAACTGTTTGAAATCGGCAAGTTGCCCGATGAGCCGGTCTGCATGAAGCAATATGCCGTTTTGTCCGTTGGCAACCATTTCGGCACAGGCGCCGAGTATGCCGCATTGATTCACGGAATGAAGCGCTTTGATCAAACCTTCGTCATGCAAATCGCAAATCAGTTCGTACATGGTTCTGGACTCATAGATTCCTTGTTCTTTGCTGTTACTCAGCAAGTATATACGGTTGCCTTCTCCGTTGCTTGCGGAAAACAGTTGTGAAGATTTGTCGATGATGCCGATGGACAACATTCCGGTAGTGATATGGTTTGTTTTGCAGAAACAGATGTCGCCGCCCACCATCGGTATGCCGTAAATATTGATAGGCGTGGAGAGTGAATTAATCACTTTCCAAACGTCCGACTGTTCAACACTTGCGTTCTCATTCAGTGTCAATGTCAGCAGTGTTGCCAATGGTTGTGCGCCGTGTACAAACATGTCCTGACAGGTTTTCCCGTAAATTTGAGCAGGGGATGAAACAGAAGCGGTGTTGACGGGAGTTGACCGGAAAATACAGTCGTATTCTTCCGATAATTCTATTCTTCCGGCTTGATGATCGGTTTCGGGCTTCGTCAGTTTGCCGTTTTCGTTGACTACCGTTTTTTCGGTTTCTGCCGCAGCCCATAAACCCTCTATCAGTTCCTTTTCTTGCGGGTTAAATGTCCTTCCGACCATGTTTTGCGCTTGCTGCAAACTTTCTTTCTTGCTGCTCGCAATCGGTTGATTGAAATGATTCATTTTGCGTTCTTTTATTGACAATTATCTGCCGTATATATATTTTGCAGAAGGGACGAAGATAACGTTCAGTTCCGGATCCGGCATATCGGGATCCATTGGATACATGGGTCTTCTGATTTGTTGGTAAGGCAGAACTGCTACGTCCTGATCCACTCCTCCGCGGGTGTGTGCCATCAGCCAGTCGGCTTTCATATTGTACCAAGCCGGCACGAGATATCCCTGTTTCACCATCACAATGTCCGCTTCGCGAGGTTTCAAGCCGATATCCAGCATGGCTTGTTCCTGTTGGAAAGATAGCGGTCTATCTGTTACAATGACCGATACGCTGCCCGATTTGACCACTGCCCGCTGGTCGCTCGTGAAAGTCACCGTACCCGATAACTTCACAGGACCTTCAAAGCGGTTATCAACCATAGCGCCCACATTCGCTTCTACATGACCTCCCACACCGGCTTTTTTTGCCGCTTCGAGCATTTCGGGTCCGGGTATGGAAGCATAGATCACGCTTTTGCCCTTCGATGTCCTAAATTCGGGACGTTTGAGTACCCTGGCAAGTGTCCATGTCACGTCGCCTGCGCCGCCACCCGAAGGATTATCGCCCATGTCGCTGATAAAAAACGGCTTTTTCTTGCTGGCTATGGCTGCATCAAGACATTCATCAAGATTTTTTGTTGTCGTTTCAAAGTCGAACTGTTTTCTAACCGACCAGAACTTCTCGGCAAGTTTTTTGGCAGAACTTCCTACTTGCTCCTTGTCGTCGCCAACTACCATTACCACACCCTGGTTGCGAGGTCTGTCTGCCCAGACATAAGATATCCAGATACCGGCATCTAATACTCCGGGAAGCGCTTCGACTTGCGGAACCATTGCATAGAGCGATTTGGCAGGCTCCACACGTGTACTCGTCCGTTCGCCGGGAAGCAAAATCGGAACGGCTACCCAAGCCTTATACGCAGGACGCCCCTTGCCAGAGGTAAGGCGATCCCAAAGATTCACCACAGCGCGGCGTATGGATATTCGTGCATCATCGTGAGGCGCCATACGGTAGGTGGTGATAAGGTCGGTATTTTCGGCAAGAAGCAAAGTGACACTGCCGTGAAGATCCATAGAGGTGGAAATGAGTGCATCATTCCCAATGATTGTTCGGATTCTTTCTATGAAAATGCCCTCAGGGTCATCCAGACCTTGAACGCTGCAAGCGCCATGTATGTGGAAAAAGAACGCATCGTAGGGCATATTGGCTTTGATCATTTCAAGCGCTTTGCCTGTTGCTGTTTCGTATGCTTCGCGGGTGACAACGCCTGAACCGCCCGAAGCAATCAAAGCCGGAAGCCAGACGGCTCCTTTTCCCATCACGGAATCGGGATGCAGATATGGATAAGCACTCATCAAAACCTGTCCTTCACGGGTGCGCAAACTCTCTTGAATTGCCGGCGAAAAAGTGCTGTTCTCAATCTGTAAGCCTGCAATACCTATACGAGGCAGTTTTTGTTGAGCAGAGATGCTGCTCAATGAAACTGACAGGCAAAATACTAAAAATAAAAAAAACTTTTCCATTGTTTTACTGTGATTTGTCTTTTATTGAGGTACTCCCCATTTTCAAGTGCAAATTTACGATTAATTATTTATATCTGACAAATTATTTTTGAGGTTGAACTCCAATTGAGAAAAATCACCTATTATTTGCAATAATAAAAAAGTGGTATTTGTAACTTGAACTTGTTATAAATAGCATGCAGCAGACGTTAACGGAAGTTATTGAAATAAAAAACAGTATCTTTGCGGCGCATAACAAGAGATTGCAACCCCTTGTTAAACCGATAGAATGCGATAGAACGGATCGGGTGCATTTCAAATTGTCGCGGTGTTCGGAAGATTTAAATCGCTCTGAAAGAGCCTGTATCATTAGCACAGGGCATCGCCCTGTGAGATGTAGCGGTATCGCGGTATCAGAACGTAGAGACGGTGCGCGCACCGTCTCTACATGGCGTTATCACAGGCGAACCAAC
>JAITTD010000160.1 GCA_031287245.1 Bacteroidales bacterium | reverse complement strand
CGCCCAGCAAGTCGGCGGCAAAGGCGGCGGACGCGCGGACATGGCGCAAGCGGGCGGAACCGCGCCGGAAGGGCTACCCAAAGCATTGTGAAGCGTGAAGGCGTGGGTTGAAAAGAAACGCAAACAAGATTGATAAAAAGGCGACGACATGCTGAACGATTTTCATCCAATATGTCACGAATTCAATGAGAACGAGCACATTGTAATTTGTCAGGATGATGCTTTAATGCAATTAAAAAAACTTCCAGCCAATACTTTCAAGCTGCTTGTCTCTTCGCCGCCTTATAATATTGGAAAATCATACGAACAACGTATGAGCCTGAACGATTATCTTGAATGGCTAAAAGAAATTATCGCGGAAATGTTTCGTGTGACAGCACAAAATGGGAGCATCGTCTGGCAAGTTGGTAATTATGTGGATGCAGGCGAAGTGTTCCCACTGGATATATACTTTTATCCTTTGTTCAAAGAATTAGGGATGCGTTTGCGTAATCGTATTATCTGGCACTTTGACCATGGCTTGCATGCCAGCAAGCGGTTTTCCGGGCGCTACGAAGTTCTTCTCTGGTTTACAAAGGGTGATATGTACACCTTCAATCTGGATTCAGTTCGTGTACCATCAAAATATCCGGGAAAACTTCACTATAAAGGCGAAAAAACAGGTCAGCCAAGTGGCAACCCTCTTGGTAAAAATCCCTCCGATTACTGGCAAATAATCAGTCAGGAATGGGAAACAGGACGCATTGAAATCCCGAATGTCAAATCCAATCATCCGGAGAAAACAGAGCATCCCTGCCAATTTCCAATTGAACTGATAGAGCGTTGTGTTTTGGCGCTTACTAATGAAGAAGATTGGGTTTTAGACCCGTTCGGTGGCGTAGGCAGTAGCGTTATTGCGGCGATCAAGCAAAACCGCCGTGGCATGATGATAGAGCGTGAACCCGCTTATAATGACGCTGCCAAAGAACGGGTGTCTACATTCCAGAACGGCACCCTGAAAATTCGCCCTCTTGGCAAACCAGTACATCAACCTTCCGGCAGGGAAAAAGTCGCGCAAATACCGGGTCAATGGCTCGACCAGAAACAAAGGAGCTTGCTGTGAGAATTGTTGCAAAATACGATTTCAATGGCGGCAATAACCGGGTAGCAAGCAATTATGCCAAGGAATACACTGAGATCGAACGTGCAATCGGAGATATTGATGCAACACAATTCAAAACAAAAATCAGTAAAGAAAGAACCATGCCGGGTCGTAAGCTGTTTTCACCATCTGCAATAAACGAAGAATTCAGAAAACTTCTTGAGCCGATGGGCTGGAAAAATCACCGAGTCAATTGTGACTATCAATACGGTGAATTTCTGGATAATTATATTCCTCCAGCGCCTACACATGGACAGTTCCGGGATATGGATTTTGTAAAATATGGAATAAAGCTTGGTATTGAAGTCCAGTTTGGAAAATATGCTTTCATGGTCTACAACGTGTGTGCAAAAATGACCATTTTTAGAAATCTGGGCATAATTGACACAGGTATTGAAATCGTTCCCGTGAAAAGATTTGCTGATGAAATGAGCACAGGTGTTTCATATTTTGAACAGTTCGCATGGGATTTAAAACAACGAGGTGTTTCAAATATTGATATTCCCGTGTTGATTCTCGGAATTGACGCTTGAAGTCTGCCCGCCCAATACGAAAGGGCACTTCATCATCAAAGCACTATTACTTTGAGCAAAATAAATCAGCATCTCATAAGAAAATGAGCATCGTCCTCACATGAAATTCATCAAAGACTATCCAGAGGACTGGTGACGCCCCGCCCGCCTTTATTCAGAACGTGGGTATAAATCATGGTGGTGGAAACATCCGCGTGCCCCAAAAGCTCCTGTACGGTGCGAATGTCATAACCTCCTTCCAGCAAATGCGTGGCAAAAGAATGACGCAGGGTGTGCGGCGTGGCGGGCTTGACGATGGCCGCCGCCAACACCGCTTTTTTCATCGCGCGCTGCAACAGCTTTTCATCCATATGATGTCGTCGTTCCTTGCCGCTGCGCGGATCGACCGAATAACGGCCCGCCACAAAAACATATTGCCAGCCCCAATCCGTTGCCGCTTCGGGATACTTGCGCGCCAGCGCGTCCGGCAAATAAACCCCGGACATCCCCTTGGCAGAATCATCGTCATAAAGACGCCGCCGCGTCTGCAAATGCGCCTGCATCGGAACCGATAAAGCCTGCGGCAGCATCGTGACGCGATCTTTTCCGCCCTTGCCGTCACGGATCAGAATTTCCGATCGCTCAAAATCCACATCCTTGACCCGCAAGCGCATACATTCCATCAAGCGCATTCCGGTTCCATACAGCAGACGCGCCATCAAGCCATGCGTCCCTTGCATGTGATCGAGCACCGCCGCCACTTCGCGCCGCGTCAACACCACCGGCAAACGCGCCGGACGCTTGGCTCTCACCACGTTTTCAAGCCAGGGAAGATTGACGCCCAGCACCTCCCGGTACAGAAAAAGCAAAGCCGACAAAGCCTGATTCTGCGTCGCCGCCGCCACCCGCTCCTTGACGGCCAGATACGTCAAAAACGCCTCCACCTCAGCCGCGCCCATTCCGGCAGGATGCCGCTTTTGATGAAAAAGAATGAAACGCCGCGCCCACTGGACATACTGATGCTCAGTCCTTATGCTGTAATGCTTGAGTCTCAGGCGGTTCCGCACCTGATCGAGCAACTTGGGAGGCAGAGGGGTGTTGGTAGCCATGATAAAATCAGAAAGTGCCCAAAAATCAGCCGGATAGTTATGTATAATTATTGTTATACACCTTTTATAACCGAGTATACACCTGCCAAGGTGTTTACTGTTCGTTAGCCTCATCCAATACCGTAAGCATTTTTTCGGGGCATCAAGTGGCGCATCTCCGTTGTGCCTCAAGTGGTTTGCGCTTGCTGGTCGTGTCAGTGCAGTGGTGGCGTCCCCATTCCATTTCGCGTTGCTTCAAAACCTCACCTCTTGGCGTTCTTGCTCTGCGAGAAGTTTCGTGCCAAAGTCTAACTATTCGTCCAAGCGGACGGCCTACGGCCGCCGCTTAACTCAAACGTTAGGTGGTTTGAAGCACCAAACCCAAGGATAATTCGATGCCTAGCCTTAAACTTGACCTTCTGCAGAATGGACTGGATAGCCTGAACGAGGCACTTTGCAAATATCAAGAAGGAAAGAACGGAAACGACAAGGCGTACAAGTTCTGCATTCAACATTTGTCGCACTTCTTTGAACTAATCCTCAAGTACTACGTAACACTTAGCCATCCGCTCTTGATCTACAAGAACCCGTTTGCTCAGAAAATAAATCAAGAATCTCAAACAATAGGACTTCACGAGGCAATCAACTTCCTCAAGAACGAAGGGCTTGAACTTACAGAAAATTTCGAGAGCGACCTAAAATGGCTGAAGAAGCTAAGGAACAGTATCGAGCACCACACCTTTGAAATGAACATCGATGAGGTTAATGCAATCATTGGACGTCTCATGAGTGCAGTGGTTGAGTTCGACGAATCTCATGAAAGTATTGACATTTCATCTCACATATTACCGGAGCAGTTCAACCTTTTTCACGACCTCGCCAATACGTATCAAGGTCGCCTAAATCGCGCCTTGGTGACCGTGAGAGAAGCTAAGGAGAATGCCTATCGAGGAGTTCGCCACAAAGAGTGGCAATTCGTAGACTTCTGTATTTATAACTGTGACGAATGTGGTCACGAAACAATGATTCCAGATAGCGAATCTGAAACGGGCTATAAATGTACATTTTGCGGAAATAAAGAATCAGAGGACATCAAAGGCACATGCGGAATATGTGGCCAGAACTGGCCCGCTTGGCAATTGAAGACCTTTGATTGGGATGACGAAGGACACATGGAAACTTTATGCCCATATTGCTTACACCATCCAGAGTATAGAAACGATGATTGACCTACTAGCACATTCGTTTCTGGGCGGGATGGTATTTCATAAAGCCGGTTTCAGAGCATCGCCCATAAACAGTGTTATGGCAAGTTGTACCACCTAACCCTTCATTGCAGCTGACCGCCTACGGCCGCTGCTGAACTCCAACGTTAGCCTCATCCAATACTGTAAGCATTTTTTCGAGGCATCAAGTGGCGCATCTCCGTTGTTCCGTAAACT
>JAITTD010000091.1 GCA_031287245.1 Bacteroidales bacterium | reverse complement strand
TTAGTGCTGCCTTTCAGGCAGTAGTGTTCGTGTGTTCGCACTACCGCAGGCAACGCTTCGCTCGCCTGCGGTTATGAAAATCAAGCCCTTCGGGCATCATAGCACCTCAAAAAAAGATTAGCCTGAAATAACCAATTTTGCTTTATTTAGAGAATATGTATATCTTTGCGGGTGTAAATTTTTATAAAAAAACAGGATGGAAATGATAAAAGAAAAGGGATTAAACCCGGATGTAGTAAAAATGCAAAATGACTTGTTAAGGTTAATGTTGAAAAAAGCAGGTATTCGTTATGACGATTTGGTAACGTCATCTATCAAAAGTTGGGTAGGGCAAAATCTTGATTTGTTGACGGAAAGCGAAGTGCAGAAATATAAAAACGTTATCATTTAGCAAATGAAACAGGCAAATAAAAACCATATTTTCATCGACACCAACATATTGATAGGGGCTTGTGCCAACAAAGAGACAGACCAGAAATGCCTCAACTATCTTTTTTCATTACAAGGCAAGAAACTATACATTTCAGCATTGAGTATAGCACAATTCGTATCTGTTTTTCAGAAAAAACTAAACAATGAAGCAATAAAGAAAGAAGTTCGTTATTTGCAATCCAAATTCAATATCCTTTCTTTCACGGAAAACGACATTAATGATTCATTGCATTTTAAATATTCCGACATAGAAGACAGCATACAATATATTGTGAGCCAAAAATTTAACTGTGCATATATCATCACAAACAATAAAAAGGATTATGCAAATTTCTTGCCCATAGTGGCTCTGTTGCCGACACAGGTCAGAATAATAAGCAAAGACTGAAATCTTCACCTTGCCTGCAAAAGATGAAATTTTAGTTTTTTTAGTTTTGGATTTGAATTCTTTTTAGTAATTTTGTGCTTTCTTATGAAAGATTTTTTTTCAGTATTCAAATCATTAAATAAAAAATAAAATAATGGAAATTTTAAAAGGCAGTAAAGAGTTTTTCCCCGGAATTGGGAAAATCAATTACGAAGGCAAAGACAGTAAAAACCCGTTAGCGTTCCACTGGTATGACGAAAACAAAGTGGTGCTGGGCAAGACAATGAAAGAATGGACGAAGTTTGCAATGGCTTATTGGCACAGTTTGTGCGCCGATGGCACCGACCCCTTTGGCGGTAGCACTATTCACCATCCGTGGAGCATTGGCGATGATGCTATCAGCCGCGCCAAGTACAAAATGGACGCCGCTTTTGAGTTCATGACCAAGGTGGGGCTGAATTATTACTGTTTCCACGATGTGGATTTGGTAAGTGCAGGCAGCAATTGGGCTGAATACGAGAAAAACCTGCAAACCATTGTGGACTACGCCAAGGAAAAACAGGCTGCTTCGGGCATCAAACTGTTGTGGGGCACAGCCAACGTGTTCAGTCACGAACGCTACATGAACGGTGCGGGTACCAATCCCGATTTCAATGTAGTAGCCTGCGCTGCTACGCAAATTAAGAACGCCATCGACGCTACCATAGCGCTGGGTGGTACGAATTACGTATTTTGGGGCGGTCGCGAAGGCTACATGAGCCTGTTGAACACTCAAATGAAACGCGAAAAAGACCATCTGGCTAAATTGCTGAGCATTGCACGTGACTACGCTCGTAAAAGCGGTTTCAAAGGCACTTTTCTCATTGAGCCTAAACCGATGGAACCCACCAAACACCAGTATGATTTTGACACGGAAACAGTGATCGGCTTTCTGCGTAACTACGGATTGGACAAAGATTTCAAGGTAAATATCGAAGTAAACCACGCTACTTTGGCCGGACATACTTTCGAGCACGAACTGCAAACCGCAGCCGACACCGGTTTCCTCGGCAGCATCGATGCTAACCGCGGCGACCAGCAGAACGGTTGGGATACAGACCAGTTCCCCGTCAATTACTACGAACTGGCGCAGGCTTGGCTTGCCATCCTCCCCACCGGCGGATTGGGCAACGGCGGTATCAACTTCGATGCGAAGATTCGCCGCAATTCTACCGACCGCGACGATTTGTTCATCGCCCATATTTCCGGCATGGATGCCTTTGCTCGTGGCTTGCTGATTGCTGCCGATGTTCTCGAAAAGTCGGACTACAAGAAGTTGCGCAAAGAACGCTATGCATCCTTCGACAGCGGCGATGGCAAAGCCTTCGAAGACGGCAAACTGACGCTCGAAGACCTTCGCACCATCGCTCACAAAGCAGGCGAACCGAAGCAAATCAGCGGCAAACAGGAATTGTACGAGTCTATCATCAATTGGTACATTTAAATAATTGACAATTGATAATTGACAATTGACAATGAATATACATTTAAATCATGACAGTGGGCAATTGACAGTGGACAATGAAAAATTGTCAACTGTCAACTGTCAATTGTCAATTCAAATACAGTTATGGCAAATAAAAGAGAATACAATTTAGGGTATATTATCCCTATCACATTGGTTGCAACTATCGGCGGATTGCTGTTTGGATACGACACAGCCGTCATTTCAGGAGCAGAAAAAGGCTTGGAAGGTTTCTTTTTGCAGGCTACTGATTTTAACTACACCAAAGGGTGGCATGGATTTACAGCTGCCAGCGCTTTGATTGGCTGTGTATTGGGTGGATCCATCTCCGGTATTTTTGCTTCCCGATTCGGACGACGCAACTCACTTCGCTATGCATCCGTGATGTTTTTCTTGTCGGCATTAGGATCCTGTCATCCGGAATTTCTATTCTTCGACAAAGGAACTGCCTCATTTAATTTGCTGATTGCCTTTAACCTCTATCGCATTTTAGGCGGTATCGGCGTAGGTTTGGCTTCGGCTATTGTACCGATGTATATCGCAGAAATTGCCCCGTCAAAAATTAGGGGTACCTTAGTGTCATGTAACCAGTTTGCCATTATTTTTGGTATGCTGGTCGTTTATTTTGTGAATTTTATGATATTAGGTGTTCATAAAAATGACGTTTCAGACCCTTGGGTGGTTTCTACCGGCTGGCGTTATATGTTTGGCTCAGAGGCATACATTGCAGGAATTTTTGGGATACTGTTATTTTTCATTCCTAAAACACCTCGATATTTGGTCCTGATAGGGCAACATGAACAGGCTTTATCCGTATTGACAAAAGTAAACGGTGTCGCTAAGGCGAAAGACATTTTATCCGAAATTATAGCGACCTCTAAGGAAAAAACGGAAAAACTGTTTGCTTATGGCGTGGCTGTGGTCGTCATCGGTATTTTGTTGTCCATCTTCCAACAAGCCATCGGTATCAATGCGGTATTATATTTTTCTCCGAGCATCTTTGACAGTGTGGGAGTGGATGGAATGAAGGCTACCGTTATCATGGGAGTAGTGAATATCGTGTTTACTATTGTCGCCATTCTTACCGTAGATAAGTTTGGGCGTAAACCATTGTTGATTATCGGTTCTGTTGGTATGGCAACCGGTGCATTTGCAGTCGCTATTTCCGACCACTTTGGTATAGCGGGTATCTTTCCCGTACTTTCAATTATTGTGTATGCCGCCTTCTTCATGATGTCGTGGGGTCCCATCTGTTGGGTGTTAATATCCGAAATTTTCCCGAACACGATTCGTGGTAAAGCGGTGGCGATTGCTGTTGCTTTTCAGTGGATATTCAACTTCTTGGTGTCATCTACATTTCCGGCGCTGTACGCATCCAGCCCAATGGTAGCGTATGGATTGTATGGAATTATCTGCGTGTTAGCCGCATTATTCGTTTGGAAAATAGTTCCCGAAACGAAAGGCAAAACCTTGGAAGACATGAGCAAACTCTGGAAAAAATAATTGAAGAATAAGGAGGAAACAAATGGCATACAACGCAGAGGATTTGCGGGCTTTAGAGAGCGAATACAAAACCGAAGAGCAGGAGATAGTTGTGCTTTTCGGCAATACGGACGGCGGCGCGGTCAAGTCAGGAGGCGAATTGTGGGAGGCACAGGCTTACTTTTTGGCATATCAAGACCTTAAAACGGGTGAGATAAAAAAGGGCGACGGGCGCGTGGCGTGGGCGATTTCGGACGCGGAATCGAAAGAGTTTGGTTCTTCTTACCCGCATTTTTTTAAGGACGGCGGCATTTACCGCTTGCGTGTGCGCGATCTGCTCGATCGCACCGTGCCCGAGGGCAGACTGCCTTCGTTTTATAACCGCTTTTTGGTGGTAGAGGTTTTGGAGGCGAATGTCAAAAACGCCGCGCTGACCGCGATTTGGGAGGACTACCTGAAACCTGTTGTGCTGAAAGATAAGGTTTTTGGCGAATTTACGCTGGATAAACATTATTCTAATTTTGAGGGCAGTTTGGAGTGGGGCGGCGAGGAAATCTGCGTTTATTTAGATGTTGATAATGATGACGAGGACACTTGGTCGCAAGCACTTGAACACCTTCGCAGTTTGTATGAACAGCGGGATATTAAAGATAGCGAATTTCGCCAATTTGCCGCAGAAAAACTTACCGATCTTGCGAATGAATGGCGGGAGAACGATGACGAAAACGAGGACGCCGCCGAGATCACAAAGGAGGACTTTGCAAAGCGGATATCCATTTCGGACGGATTGTCTATATCTGCGGACGGCGATTACTCGATCTATTACGATGATGACAATATGTTTTTCGGTCACATAATAACAATATCCGGCAATGTAGAAAGCGGTATGGAAGACGCGGATATTGCGGTGTAAAATATGGGCACTTGGGGAGCGGGCATATTAGATAATGACACCTCTTGCGAGGTGCGCGAATCCTTTTATGAAAAATACAATTTGGGCGTGGAAGCGGCGCAGATTTTTAATGCGTTGTTAGAGGAGTGCGAATCCGATCTGCGAGATGAGGAGCGCGCGTATAATGTTTGGCTGTCGCTTGCCTTGTGTTTTTGGGAGATCGGCATCTTAGATGATGAGCTAAAAAGCA
>JAITTD010000052.1 GCA_031287245.1 Bacteroidales bacterium | reverse complement strand
TACCGCGTAGCGGTATAATACGGCTGCATCGAGGGCGGATATTGCACCGCTACGCGGCGCTGTTGCGCGGGCGCATTTGTTCCGTGGATTTCGCCCACGGCTACCAATATTGCATCCTTAACGGGATGCCGCACTCTTTTGGAAATCAAGGTTCAAGACAAGAAACCGCATTGATGAGAGTTGACAAAAAATCTACTGTGGCTGAGATGCAGATAATTTCTAAATTCCTTCATTTCTAAAAATCTTTGCGGAAGAATTTAAAAAGATGCAATTACCGATTGTGAGCATTGACAGTTCATTGAATGAGTATGATAACATCGTTGTTTTTCCTGATAAATTGGAAAAAGCCAACGAAATGTTGAGAAAAGTAGGACTACCGAAACAGTGGACATCGTTGACACTGTCAGGTCGAGGCAACGCTGACAGTCTTCGCGTTATCTGCGTGCAAAATTCAGGTTTCAGGTTTGAAACCCGAAACCCGAAACTCAAAACTCGAAACCCGAAACTTTTTATGTCAATTTGACACAGAGGCTATTCAAAACCGAATAGAAAATATCATTCATTCGCTAAAACCGAATTTTTAGTTATAATTTATAACCGAAATTCATTTTTCACGTAAATAATTGAATTAAATTTGCGTATTAAGTTACAATGTCATTATCTTTGCGGTGTCAAATTTTTTAAACATAAAAGCAATGAATGATAAATTAATGATGACGCTTTGTCAGACCCCCTGTGGGGGAAAATGACCAACACAACGAATATATGCTTACAGACCACAGCCTGTATTCTGCGTTTTTGCCGGACAATCAAAAGGGATTTAGCCAAGACCAGCGTTAAATTACGTCCCGCAACCTTCATAGTAATGTCAAGTATTTTTAATAGAATGCTGACTGTTTTTAAATTTATTTTAAAGTTTTTTTAGTTTTATTTTAATAACCCTATTATTTTTAAATTGATATGAAAAAAGTTTTTTTTATAATATTGGCAGCAATGCTGCTTATGCCTGCAAATAGCAGAGCAGAAACGGAGTTTTCCGTCGGAGCTGATTTGGTCAGTTCGTATGTATGGCGCGGCATATACAATGCAGGCGCAAGTTTCCAACCTTCTGTGGGCTTAACAGCCGGCGGATTCAGCATCGGCTTTTGGGGAAGCAGCGATTTTTCTCTGGGAGCAAAAGAGGTTGACCTCTCGCTGGCGTACACCATCGGCGGGTTCAGTATCGGATTGACCGATTACTGGTGGAGTGGTGAAGGCGCTCTGGATTATTTCCAATTGTTCAAAAAAGACGCCAACTCTCATTTGCTGGAACTGAACCTCGGTTATGGCTTCGACTTCGGATTGAGCCTTTCCTTGAACACCTTTCTGGCAGGCGCTCAAGACAAATATCCGGATGAAGATGAAATGGATATGAAGAGGTCGTTTACCACTTATTTCGAAGCCGGATATGACTTTTCTATCAAGGATGTCAATTTGACGGCAGCGGTAGGTCTCAGTCCCTGGAATAAAACGCATGCATACACCGGTGGCAGTTTGTTTATGGGTGGCGTTCCATACGACTACTCGACCGATGGCTTTGCAGTCAACAATATTTCGTTGACCGCAAAGAAAGATATCGCGATTACCGATAAATTTTCATTGCCGGTATTCGGGCAGTTGAGTTTCAATCCTGCGATTGAAGATGTATTCTTAGTCTTCGGCATTAGTTTTTAATCCTCAAAAATAAATAAAAATGAAAAAGATTGAAGCGATTATTCGCAAAACCAAGTTTGAAGAGGTCAAGGAATCTCTTTTGGAAGCCGATATTGAATGGTTTTCCTATTATGACGTGCGCGGCGTGGGCAAAACGCGGCAGGAACGCATTTACCGCGGTGTGGTATATGACACCAGTTACATCGAGCGGACGCTGCTCACCATCGTGGTGCGCGACGTGAATGTGGAACGCACCGTAGAAGCCATCGTGAAAACCGCCCAGACAGGCGAAATCGGCGACGGACGTATTTTCATATCGCCCATTGACGATTCCATCCGTATCCGTACGGGCGAACGCGGCGATATATCTTTGTATAACCCAAAATAAATATTGTTAAACTTTTAAAAATTAGATTTATGAAAACATATTTTAAATCATTGCACGGACGATTTGTATTGTTTGTGTTGATAGCAATAGCCGGTATAACCTTTGCATCAAAAGCGTCTGCACAAGACGCAGTGCCTGAAACAGCGACAGCGGTTGCCGACTCGGCGCCGGTGACGCTTGCAGAACTGGCAGCCACCGTGGCAGACAACGCCCTTTCGCTTGACACCGTATGGATGTTGCTGGCAGCGATGCTCGTGTTCTTCATGCAACCCGGTTTTGCATTGGTGGAAGCCGGTTTTACCCGCACGAAAAACACGGCGAATATCCTGATGAAAAACCTTCTTGACTTTATGCTCGGCTCGTTGTTGTTCTTCTTCATCGGGTTCGGCTTGATGTTTGGCGCAGAGGGGGCAGGATTCATCGGAATACCCAACTTCTTTTGTGTGGACGGTCTTAACCCGACAGATTTGCCGGTGGAAGGATTCCTTGTGTTCCAAACGGTGTTCTGCGCCACGGCTGCCACCATCGTATCGGGCGCTATGGCGGAACGTACCAAATTCCACATGTATCTGGTCTATACCGTCTTAATCAGCGTATTCATCTATCCCATTTCCGGACACTGGACATGGGGCGGCGGCTGGCTGATGAACGGCGAAGAAGGCGGTTTTATGATGAGCACTTTTGGCGCTACATTCCATGATTTTGCCGGTTCCACCATTGTACACTCTGTGGGCGGATGGATTGCCTTGATGGGCGCGTTGGTCGTGGGACCGCGTATCGGAAAATACGACAGGGACGGCAAATCGAAAGCCATCCCCGGTCACAACCTCACCATTGCTTCTTTGGGTGTGTTTATCCTGTGGTTTGGCTGGTTTGGATTTAACCCGGGTTCGCAGTTAGCCGCTTCGGGCGAAGAAAACCGTGTCGCCATTTCGCACGTGTTCCTCACCACCAACTTGGCAGCCTGCGCAGGCGGATTCTTGTCCTTAGTGACCGCTTGGGCAAAATACAAGAAACCATCGCTGTCCCTCACACTCAACGGTGTGTTGGCGGGCTTGGTCGGCATCACTGCCGGTTGCGACGCCGTATCGCCCGTGGGCGCTATCATTGTAGGCGCTGTTTGCGGTGTGTTGATGGTGCTATCAGTAGAATTTATCGACCGCGTACTGAAAATCGACGACCCCGTGGGTGCATCGTCTGTGCATGGCGTCTGCGGATTTGCCGGTACAGTGTTGACCGGATTGCTGGCAACCGACGGTGGTTTGTTCTACGGAGGAGGCTTCGGATTAACGCTGGCGCAATTGACCGGCGCCGTAACGATTGGTGCATGGGCGCTCTTGATGGGTTTTGTCATCTTCAAGGTGCTGGATAAATTCCTTGGCGGCATCCGCGTTTCGCAACGAGTGGAAGAAGAAGGTTTGGACATCTACGAACATGGCGAAACGGCATATAATTAATATAATTAATATAATTAATGAGTAGTTGATTGATTTGTTGATTTGTTGATCGATAAGAACCCTGTTTGACACAAAACAAACAGGGTTCTTTCTTTCATATTCTGACAGTCTATCAAGAAAGCCAACAACGGAAACACAAACTTATCAACCCCTCGTAAATGAAGGGCTTAATCCGGTGAAACTGATTGATACCGTATGTTATTTGACATCCCTGACAAGGATATCTTTGAGCATATCATTCAGATCTTTGGTTAAAGAATCAATTTTTTGATAAATGATGGTAGGTTTTACCTGCCCGTCATCATTATCATTCATTGATTCCAGGTACTTCAACTCTCCTGAGGAGGAATCGCTGCCAAACCAGTATGACACCGGCACGTCCAATACCTGCGAAATGCGTTCCAACACTTCTATCTTCATCGATTTATTACGAATCATTTGATGTAAACCCTGTTCGGTTACATCAATCTTGTAACATAAATCCCTGATAGAAATTCTCTTACGCTCTATCTCTGTTTTGATTCGACTATAATCCATCTTTATCTGCGTTTAGAAGATACATTTTTATTTAGCGAATGTGTATTTTTATTTCATTCGAATGAAATAATTGTGTAAAGGTAGTCAATTAATATTGATTCACCAAAATAATTTTGCAGGTAGGATGATTTCTCACCATTTTTTTTATCTTTTCGCTTTGGTAATCGGGACTGTAAATGGTAATTTTTATTTACATCCATAACAAAATAATGAACAATTTATTTCCTGACTGCCAATTTTTTATGACAGCCCGTGGGCGCCGACCATAACGTGTCATGGGTGCTGACCATAACGTGTCATGGGCGCCGACCACAACGTGTCATGGGTGCTGACCACAACGTGTCATGGGTACTGACCACAACGTGTCATGGGTGCTGACCATAACGTGTCATGGGTATCGACCATAACGTGTCATGGGTGCTGACCATGACGTGTCATGGGTGCTGACCACAACGTGTCATGGGTGCTGACCATGACGTGTTGTGAAACCTCTACGAGGTTTTGGAGGATGCCTGTATCCTATTTTCTATTGATATGTATCCCCTAATGGGGAATATTCGCTTGTCCGTAGGACATTCATATCAATAGAAATAAATCTCAATATCACCTCAATTCCCCGTTAGGATACATAAATTGATACATTTATTTATTGACGACTCCTAAAATAAAAATCCGGTTCAGCAAATTTGCCAAACCGGTTTTTTATTTTGAGTAGCGTTTATTTGTTGATAAACACTATCGACGAACCATTTGGCACGGTGGTGTGGTATGCGCCTTTCGATTTTCCCGATTCATCGAAAACATACACGCCATCGCCCATCTGGTCGGTGAAATAGACATAGCCGGTGGCAGGGTCGGCTGCTACGGCATATCCCAGATAGAATTCGGAATCAACGTCAAAGGCTGACGCTACGCCGGTTTTCAGATTGACGCGGTTTACAACGGCATCCATTGTGCTCCAGTCCGTGTCAACGGTGTAAACATAGTTTTTGCCTGTTGCCAAGCGTGTAGCCCTGATGTCGAAAGTGGTAATATTGTTTGGGTTGGAAGCGTTGAATTTGTGCAGGTTGGAAGGATTGCCACCGCCCCACGTATTGTCGGCAGTAGTGAAATAGATGTCGCCTGCGGTGGTCGCCTCAATCATCGAAGGATTTTGCGGCACAGTGATAGTAGCAGTTTCGGTAAAAGTAGCCACATCCACCACCGAAATGGTAGTGCCCGGACCTTGTTCCGAATTGCAGACGTACAGACTGTTGTTATATGCGCAGATGCCTTCAGGGTAGGTGCCGCTAAGCGTGGCAACATCAGTGATGGTAAGCGTGGCAGTGTCTATGGCGGCTACTTTGCCTGAATAGAGGGTGACATATACCTTGCCGCCGGCTGTAGCCATACGGCGCGGCTGGTCACCGGCTACGGGGATGGTCGTGATAAGCACTCCCGTTTTGGGATGGATGACTTTCACAGCCCCTCCGCTGCTTGCATTCATACCGCTGAGCACCGCATACAGTTTTGAACCGTACAGTTTCAAATCGTTGCCGGTTTCGCCCAATGCAGCGCTGTTTTTGGCGTTGAAATACTTGGTGGTGAAAGTTTCGCTCGCTGCATCATAATAGGCGAGTTCGCTATCCCCACTGCCCCAAGTGCCTTCGCTCAACACATACCAGCCGATGGTTTCTATTTTGTGGATACGAATCACGCTACCGTCACTCATGGTAAATGTCACCTCTCCATTCAGTTCTACTGCGCTTTCAATTGCCTGATTAACAGTCAGTATCTTTCCGTCAGAAAGGGTGATGAGGTATCCCCCATCTGTCTGTTCCCACTTGGTAACACTCAATTTGCTATTCAGGGCATTCAGCAAACTGCTGTACTCTGCCAGCAACTGCGCTTGCGCTTGCTGTTCCTTCGACAGTTGGTCGTACTTGTCGTTCAAATCATCGATGTCATCCTTGTAACATCCGGTCATCAACAGCGCTACGGCTGCAATACTTAACAAAACTTTGTTCATGTTCTTAAAAAATTGAATTTATTTATAATGAATGATAAAAATATTTTCATTGAAGAAACGCAGGATTGACCGCTATGGCATAAAATCCGGCTTGTATATCCAGCAAACAGGCATGGCAGAGACATCCGTCATAATGCTGCCCGATATAAGTGCGCTGGCGCTCGTCCAGCACAACGGAAACGCAGTGACATTCGAGTAATTGATTGTGGCGACACTCAAAATGGTCGCCGCAACGAGGGCATATTGTATCCATCTTTATTTTAATTTAAACAAAACAACACCAAACAAATCTCCCAAAAATGGGTGATAGTGGTAAAACAGAATGGAAATACTTTTGAAACAGGTATTTTCATTACAGCTTCTTTCCACGAAAGCTATGAAACAGCCTCTCCTGCCTCTCCACAAGAGAGGAACAAGGAAAAACATTGGTTTTGGCAGGTCTTCTGACTTACTTCTTTGTTGAAATGCCTTCCCAAGTTCAATTACGAAATGACGTAAATTTTACTCAGTGGCGAAAGATGATTCAACATGGTCTAAATCTTAATATCATCAAGGTTCAGACGGAGTTTACAGCAGCGGGTCTGTTCAGGATTTACACCTGATTCCCTTTTCATGCGCCGCTCCGGATAGAACGAGCACAAACCAAAACTTCGCGGCAAAGATAAAGCAGTTTTTTGAAAGAAAAAAAGAAAAAAAGAAAAAAAGGAGAAACGGATGAAGGGAAAAACGGATGAACGAACCGCTGCCATAAGGTACAATTTATAACTATTGTATAACAACTGTATAACTATTGCATAACTATTGTATAACAACCGTATAACAACTGTATAACAACCGTATAACAACTGTATAACTATTGTATAACTATTGTATAACAATATTCAATCACTGTGATTTCCGCACTCTGCAAATCCCTTTCCGCAAATACGGAACAGCAAAAAAATATCCTTGCGAAAGTTCATACGTATAGCCTAATGATTCGAAAAAAGAACAGATCGCTTTTGCATCTTCTTTTTTGTGATATGTACAAACCGAACAGGATATTGATTTCCCTTTTGTCAAAAGCGCTTTTGAACCTTTCAACGCTTCCTGTTCGGCGCCTTCAATATCCATTTTAAGATGAATATTATCATATCCCTTCCCTTTCATATATGTATCAATGGTGACTGATTTGTCAAAATCAGAGTTGCTGACATATTTCCTTACTATTTCTGTCTTTTCTTTCCACGGTTTAAATGAAGCGTTTAGAGGTTCTAACCACTTCTCGTTACATTCAAACAGATATGCTTTTTCAACCAAATCAATGACTTCTAACGCAAAAATGCCTTCGGCAGCCCCAACATCCAAAAGAATTTTACTCTTCAGTTCATCATACGATTTAACATATCTGTGAGGGGATTCAACATCCTGTTCTGTCATCAGATTCCTATAAGATTGTTCAATATTCCCTTTCGGTGTATTACGCGGATAATACAGTCGTTTTCCACGATGGTCAACATAAGGTAAATCTTCGACATTGTCATACCCAACCATTACCGGCATTTCTCTGTATTTAAGCGCTCCTTCAAAAGGATAAGCAGTAATTCCATGTTTGTGGATAAACCTGAAAGCATTATAATAAGCATTTTTGGGGAAAAACGGGCTAAATAGGTATATCAAAGTGCTGCGAATATGAGCGCGTACTAATCTGTTTTTTTTAATTGCCTGTCTCAAAAACAAATCGGATATCTTATTGCGAACAGAAAGAGGCAATACTTAACGATACAAAGAAAC
>JAITTD010000307.1 GCA_031287245.1 Bacteroidales bacterium | reverse complement strand
AAATACCGGAGGATTCCGAATGGGACTTTTTTAACAATACACCGGATACGCCTACCACGGTTCCACCGGCAACGATGGAGCCGCATGTGCGTAAAAACTTTTTTCGTGATATATCCATTGGTTTAGAGTTTAATGTTTTTGGTTGTGAAACTTTGTCTTTCAACTATATATTCTGCAATGGTTACTATTTGAGTATCCTCAAACTTTTTGATGATCAGCAGGTCTTTATCGCCAGTGATTAAATAGTTGGCACGAGTGTCTTTTGCCAACGCCAACAGAAAATTGTCTTTGGCATCTCTGCATAAAGTTACAGTAGAGGTAACGGGCAAAAAGACAGCATACCTTTCAATGATAGTAGAAATTAATTTCAATTTTGCTTCGGTAAAGTATCTTTTCAATTTTGGTCGTTGGGCTATTTCCATAAATTCATCCAACAATTCCCAACAAAAGATTAATTGTACGCTTCCATTCTCCAACAAGTTATCAATAAAATCAAACTTTTTCGAGATAAGAAAATGAATCCACAGGTTGGTATCAATTATTATGCGATGCTTTTTTGGCATAACGGGCTTGTCTTACGGTTTCAACTTCTTCGGTTATATCTTCTGATGAAGGTATTTCGGCTTCATTTTTACGAAGTTTTGCCAATATATCCGACAAACTTGCCTGCGGTTTGATATGAATTAAATCCAACTCTACCAAATTCTGCAAAAGTTTCTTTGCTTTCGGATGGACGATTTCAACGCTAATTGCTTCCATAGTTCTTTGTTTTTACACCGCAAAGATAAATATTTCCCTCCAATTATCCAAATTACCTCAATTCCTAAATCTTTTTTGAGATTCGCAAAGTCGAAATTTGCGAACACGACTGGGCAACGCTCTGTGAATGAATGGTGCAGTGTAACCGCATCGGTTCACCAGAGTGAACCGATATTTTTTTATTCATCTATCTTCAAACATTTAACTTCGTGCGCATCGCGTACAATCAGTCGTCCGTCGGCATAAGCCATCGGTCCCCAGGCATCCACGCCATCCATGATGTGCTGTTGTTTCAGCAAATCCATGCTTTTCGCCTTGATACCATATACATAGAGTTCGCCGTCTTCTTTAAAGGCAAACAAATAATCGTTGATGACCATGTAAGGTCCCAAGCCAAACCGCTCGTCCGCACCCGACGACCACACCGGATTGTGTAAATCCGAAGGAGAATAACAAACCAATTTCCCGCGCAAACTGCCGCCGTCTTTGGGTATTATTGTGATAATCATGTTGTTGTAAAGAATCGGCGTTTGCTGTTCGCTGGATAAACCTTCATTCGCTTTGTACTGGTCGGTTATGGAAGCCGTCCATTTCGCACCGGATTTGTCCACCCGCAACAGGGCGCCGCCTGCACCGTATCCCGCTACCAGGAAAATGCTGTTCGCCGACAATTGCAAAGGAGAAGGAGCAATAACGGAAGGTTGCCATTTGGAAACATCCCACAACAAGGTTCCCGCATCTTCTTTTTCCGCAGAAATACCGCATACGCCGCCGACACCTATATATACATACATCTTTTTACCGTTCAACGTCATCGGCATCACGGAAGAATGGGACATTTTGTAAGCGGGCGTATTGGGCGTTTGCCAGGCGATTTCTCCGGTTGTGCAATCCATCCCCGCCAACAAAACGTCTTCTCCGGCAGGAGCCACAACCAAAGTATTTCCATCTACATAAGGACATTGCCCGGCATACCAGAACGGAACTTCGGTTTTAAATGTCTGCTGCATATCGAGCGACCATTTCAAATCTCCTGAAACCGGATCGCAACACATTACATGACCTTGTGGACCGATGGTAATCACGTAGTCGTCCGATACTGTGGGCGCTGTACGCGAAAATCCGTGATTGCGCTTCATCGGTACGCGATACCACCTGCGCCACAATTCTTTTCCGCTTTCCAAGGAAAAACAACGCAAGGCATCCGAACTGAGCGATTCATCGTAATCCAGAAAATAGACCAATCCGTTGTATATAACCGGCGCGGCATGCCCTTCACCGGTTTCCACACTCCAGAGAACCGGATAATCTTCCGCGCTCGTCCGGATGGGGTTGGAAGTTTTGACGATATTGGAAGAGGATTCTCCTCTGAAAGAACTCCATTTTCCGGTCAGGGAAGAAGTCGTTTCGTCATAACGCATAAAAAACTCGCCGATAAGCACATCGTTGGCTTTCCGCGCCAAACCTTCCGGGCGATTATCCGCACCGGGCGCCTGTACGCTGAAATCTTTCCGCGGCGAATAAATATGCCACCAGACAATAACGCTTAAAAACAGGAGCGCTACGAATATGGTTACTATGGTTGTTTTTTGTTTCAAGATTTTCGAGTTTCGAGTTTCGGGTTTCGGGTTTCGAGTTTCGAGTTTCGAGTTTCGAGTTTCGAGTTTCGAGTTTCGGGTTTCGAGTTTCGAGTTTCGAGTTTCGAGTTTCGAGTTTCGAGTTCCGAGTTTCGAGTTCCGAGTTTCGAGTTCCGAGTTTCGAGTTTCGGGTTTCGGGTTTCGAGTTTCGAGTTTCGGGTTTCGAGTGACCTTAAACCTTAAACCCGAAACCTTAAACTTTAAACCTTAAACCTTAAACCCGAAACTTTAAACCTTAAACCTTTAACTAATTTTATACGCCATTAAAGTATTGCCATGCCGTACATAAAGTACTCCTTTATAAATGACCGGATGCGCCCAATGCTGGTTGGTGCCCAGCGTAATTTTGAATTTGCTGACAATGTCAAATTTTTCCGGAGAGGCTTTCACCAAAGCCAAATCGCCCCGGTCGGAATAGCAATAAAGCATGGCGTCGTTGCCCACCACATTGGCAATCACGTTGCCGACGCCGAGTTGATTGTCCTTGTATTTGGTTTTGCCGGTTTTCCAGTCAATGCAATACCAGTAGCGGTTTTTTTCGCCGGAACCATAGAGGTAATTGCCTGTTTTCACTGCGCCCCCCATTTTATTGTCCAATTCGTGCTTCCAAACCTGTTCCACTTTTCGACCGCCGTCTGTGAGGTGAAGTTTGATAGCCCCGATACCGCCGCCAGTCGTGCTGAACAACATTCCATCAGCATAGAGCGGTGTGTTTGGACTCATTCCGTAAGGATTCTTTTGGTCAACTTGCCAAAGTGTCTCGCCCGACTTGGCATTAAATGCCACCAGACTGCTATCTATCGCGGTTACAATTACCGGAATTTCCATGTCGCTTATGTATAGAGGCGAGCAGTAGGTAGTGGGTCTGCCGGTGCCTTTGGACGACCAGATTAACTCGCCGGTTTTTTTATTCAACGCCACCATATTATAGGTTTCCCCGCCGGGTGTGGCGTAAATGACGTCTCCCACTATCAGTGGCGATTCCGTCATGCCAAACATCAGGTTGCGACCGTCAAAATCGTTTAACAAGTCCTTCGACCAGACTACATTCAACGTTTTTTCATCCAAACACTGCAACACGCCGCGTCCTGAAAAAATGTACAACTTCCCGTCGTTCACATTCACTGTGGAACGGGAACCGTTGTAATTTTTACTCCATTCCAAGCCATACTCTTTTTTATTCAGGATATTACCTTTTAAATCCAGCACATACAGAACTCCGGTACTGTCTGTCATTCCTGTGATATAGATTTTATCGTTGGCTATTGCCGCGGAGGTATGTCCTTCGCCCAACCCGTTGAAACTCCAAAGAAGTTGAGGACCTCCTTCCGGCCACTGTTTCAGCAAGCCTGTTTCATGATAGATACCATCGCGATTTTTTCCGCGCCATTGAGAATTTTCCTGAGCCAACAAGCCCAGTGCTACACTTACAAATACAAATAAAACGATTCCTTTTTTCATTTCCTTAAATATTTAAACATAATCTTCAACTCGAAACTTTAAACTTTAAACCTTAAACTTTCAACTAAATTTTATACGCCATCAAAGTATTTCCATGCCGTACATAAAGCGTTCCCTTGTAAATAACCGGATGTGCCCAATGTTGGTCGGTGCCCAGCGTAATCGAAAATTTACCGACAATATCAAATTTCTCCGGCGTTGCTTTCACCAATGCAAAATCGCCCTTATCCGAATAGCAATAGAGCATGGCATCATTACCAACCACATTGGCAATGACGTTGCCGATACCGAATTGATTGTCTTTGTATTTCTGTTCGCCGGTTTTCCAATCCACGCAAAACCAGAATTTATTTTTGTCGCCCGATCCGTAGGCATAATTGCCTGTTTTCACCATGGCGCCGATGCGTGAATCCAAGTCAGACGATTCCCAAACTTTTTCCACATTACGCCCGCCGTCAGTCAGCCGCAGCATGACAGAACCTTTGCCATAGCCGCTGGTGCATAAAAGCATATTATCGCTATATACGGGTATATTCGGGTGTACATTGGTGCGATTGATATTTTCATACGACCACAGTTTTTTACCTGTGGCAACATCCACTCCTACAATGTGTTTTGCCATCATGGTCACTATCTGAGGCACTTGCTGGTCGCTCACATACAAGGGCGAGCAATAGGCAGAAAGGTCGCCATCGCCCGGGCAACTCCAAATAATGGCTCCTGTAAATTTATTCAGCGCCATCACGTTGTTTTTCTTCCCACCGGGGGATATGATGAGTTTTTCGCCGACAATAAGCGGTGATTCGCAAATGCCCCAGGTGATATTGTCTGCCTCAAAATCTTTCAACATATTCTTTTGCCAAACAATGTCCAAATTGTTTTCAGTGAGACAAATCACATCACCCAAGCCGGAAATCAGATACACTCTGCCGGCATCAATGGTAACCGTGCCTCTGGTGCCGTTGTAACTTTTATCCCATTCGCTGCCATATTCCTTCTTATTCAACAGTTTGCCGTTCAAATCGAATACATAAATATAACCTTTACCATCTGTAAGTCCGGTTACATATATCTTGTCGGACGATATGGCAACTGACGAATGACCTTCGCCCAATCCGTTGTAATTCCAACGCAATGCAGGCCCTTCTTCTGTCCACGATTTTTGCAACCCGGTTTCTTTATATATACCGGTGCGGT
Source organism: Bacteroidales bacterium (assembly GCA_031287245.1). Taxonomy (GTDB): domain Bacteria; phylum Bacteroidota; class Bacteroidia; order Bacteroidales; family UBA4181; genus JAIRLS01. Next base: position 4,692 of record JAITTD010000307.1, on the reverse strand, counting down.
CTCCCCGCCATTGAATATTTTCCTGTGCCGGTAATGAAACAGCGGCTAACAGACCTAAACCTAAAAGAATTGTCTTTTTCATCTTATTCATTATTTAATTGATTGTTACTATTTTTAATTTTAATTATTTTAACTATTCAGTAAACCATTTTTTGAATTGCGCTGCCTTATTTTTGCTGATATACACACGTTCAGGCACATCGGTATCCAATGTAATCAGCAATCGGCTGTCAAACCAGACAGTCACCTTTTTCACGCTATTTTTGGCGATGATAAACTGTTTATTCGCCCGAAAAAACAGCGCAGGGTCAAGCGCGGTATAAATACTATCCAAAGGCTTGATATATGCGACATTGCTATTGTCTTTCAATACCGTGCGAGTACAATTCGCTGTCGTATAAAAATAGGATATTTGATTGACGTCCACCGGAATCAATTCATTATTGACCGGAATCAGCATTTTGTCGGGATATTTTCCCACCGCTACCAATTGAGGCAATTTGCTCAAGTAACTTAAAACATCGCGGTTGCCCAGTTTGCGAAACTTTTCCAAGGCGTATGCCACCGCATCCGCTTCTATGGGTTTCAGCAAATAATCAATGCTGTTGACTTTAAAGGCGTCAATGGCATATTCATCGTAAGCGGTGGTAAACACAACGGGCGTTTCAACGGTAATAGCCGAAAAAATATTGAATGCCGAGCCATCGGAAAGATGAATATCCATGAATATCAAATCGGGCGCCGGATTGTCGCCAAGCCATCGGATTGTCTGCACAACGCTTTCCGTATTGCCCACAAACTCAGTGGAAGCGTCAATATCTGCAATAATGCTTTTCAGATTTTCATAGGCAACTGTCTCATCCTCTACAATTAACACTTTCATACGGCAGCATTATTTAAGGGTAAATACACATGGAAAAATCCGTTTTTGCTTTCTGTATATATTGTCTTGTTGAGCAATATTGTAAAACGGTCTGATAAATTAGTAAGACCAATGCCATTTTTATCCGCTTTGTCTAACTTTTCATGAATGGGGTTGGATACCACCAATTCATCCTGTTCGTTCATCGTCACAGATACATCCATCCGATTTTCGCTGTCAATCATGTTGTGCTTTACAATATTCTCAATCAGAGGAAGTAACGACAACACCGGTATCCACTTGTTCTTCTTTTCTTCGGGTACATCAATGGTAAACCGGAACTTGTCCGCGTAACGGATTTCCTGCAAATAACGGAATGATTCCAAAAATTTCAACTCTTCACTCAAAGGAACAAGGCCTTTTTTATCACTTTGAAGGATGTAGCGAAATACACCTGAAAGTTCGTTGATATATTTCAGCGTTTGGCTTTTTTTGTCGCTACGCACCAGCGCTGTCAGCCCGTTCAACGAGTTGAAAAAGAAGTGCGGATTGATTTGATTGGCAAGCGCTTCGCAACGACTTTGCAGGTTTTCGGTCTTTAATTTTTCAATTTCCATCTCTCGATTACGCTGTTCCGAATACATGGCAAACACATGACCGGTGAACGTGCAAAGCAGACAAGCCACCACAAACTGAAACAGAAGCAGTCCTGTAAAACAATCGGCGTGTTTGCTGATAGCCAAAGAGATAAGCAGGTAAATGAGATAGGCTGCGAGCGCAATTGAAAAGTTGGTGAGCAATCGCTTGTGAAAAATCAACGTATCGTGTTGGTGAATGTTCTTCCTCAACAGTATCCAGATGAACAAGCAGAAAAACGAATAACGATAAATAAAAAAGAGGATATGTTCGGTTTTTTCACTCTGAGTTGTAATATGCGACAACCCCCACGGTAATTCGATAATTTTGGGATAAATGATAAATGCGCTCAAAATCAGGCTCGCAATTATCAGGGCTTTGTTCGAGATATTCTTATCGAAAAATGGTATCATCAGACTTTATAAATTATCAGCACAAAGGTATGACAAATAAAAATAAAACCGCCAAATAATTGTTCCTTATAATCAGCCTTTTTTCGTGATAAGGTTGTTTTCTTCGCGCAAAGACAATCAAAAAGCGGAAGAGCGGATAATTGGCTATTAAAATCCTTATTATTATATGTATATTTGTACATTTCATCTCGGCAACATCGATCCTGCCAAAATGGAACGGGTTAAACGCGGTTGGGATGGGCTTCATACATATAAAAATACTTTTTTTTGCATATTTTTTTTGCATAATCCATTTTTTATCCCGACCTTTGCACTCCGAAAATCGAAAAATAAAATTTGATAAGATATGTCACAAATATGTCAGATTACAGGTAAATGCGTTGTAGGTGGAAACAATGTTTCGCACTCTAAACGGCGGACGAAACGCAAGTTCTATCCCAACCTTTTTGTGAAGAAGTTCTTCCTGCCTTCGTCCAATGAGTGGATTACGCTTAAAGTGTCTGCCGCAGGCATCAGAACCATCAACAAAGCAGGCATTGAAACCGCTCTGTTGAAGGCAATAGAAAAAGGTTACGTACAATAAAAATTAATCATAATGGCAAAAAAAGCAAAAGGTAACCGCATACAGGTGATTATGGAATGTACCGAACAAAAAGAAAGCGGAATTCCGGGTATGTCGCGGTATATCACTACCAAAAACAAAAAAAATACACCTGACAGGTTGGAACGTAAGAAATACAATCCATTCCTGAAAAAAGTCACTGTTCATAAAGAAATTAAATAGTTTACGAAATGGCAAAAAAAGTAGTTGCAACGCTGAAAAAACAAGGAGCAGGCAAAGGAGTTACGAAAGTTATCAAAATGATAAAATCCGATAAAACGGGTGCTTATACCTTTGTTGAAGACATTATCGCAGTAGATAATGTAAAAGATTTTTTCGCTAACGCTTAAATATTGGCATTTTTTCTCCATCATTTTGATGTCTATTGGCACCGGATATGAAAATACCTGACAATATGGCAGAAAAAGAAGAAGGAAGAAGCATTCAGATTGCCCGTTCGTTTTTGTTGACAGGCGAGCCGGAAAAAGTTTGGTCATGGCTTTCGGAGAACCTCAGTGAGGCGATTCAAACAACGTGATAGAAGAGACAAACCAATTAAATAACCCAATGTCGATTTTAGTCATCAACGGCGTTTCAGAAGAAAGTCTTCATCAACTGGAAGATGAAAACATCCTTCTGCTGATAGCACTTGTAGTTGTTTGTACAGGAATGCTCGTTTTGTTGTGGTTATATGCGAAAAACCGAAAGGCGCATAGATTGTTGGTGCTGAAAACCGAGCAGATAGAACGGCACCACCGCGAAAACGATGAAATAATGCAGATTCTGCAACACAAAAAAGAGGAAATCGAACAACAAACTATTGCATTGAACGAAACCACCGTCGAATTGAACTGGCAGACGGAAAATGCACTTCGCTTATATGATGAAGTAGAGCAACAAAGGCGAGATATCACAGACAGTATTGTTTATGCCAAGCGGATACAAACCGCCTTACTTCCTGATATTGCGGCAGTCAATGAAATTCTGAACGATTATTTTGTGCTCTATAAGCCCCGCGATATTGTCAGTGGCGATTTTTACTGGGTAGCAGCAAAGCAAAACAAAACCATTGTGGCAGTTGCCGATTGCACCGGTCATGGCGTACCGGGCGCTTTTATGAGCCTGCTGGGAAGTTGTTTCCTTGGCGAAATCGTCAAAAATAACGACCTTCCAATGAACGGGATATTGGGGATGTTGCGCAATCATATCATCAAATCGTTGCAACAGAATACAATAGTGCGCGATGGAATGGACATGGCTTTGTGCGCTATTGACTGGGAAAATGAACGCATTGAGTATGCAGGCGCTAATATTTCACTGTATTTGCTGCGCGAACCAAAAAACAATAGTGACGAATTGCTTGAAATAGCGGCAGACCGTATGCCTATTGGGCAATACGAGAACAATAACCAGCCTTTCACCTGCCATACCATACCGCTTATGCAGGGTGACGCACTTTATATGTTTTCAGATGGATATTGCGATCAGTTTGGCGGACCTGATTTGAAAAAATTCAAAAAGAAAAACCTCAAAAAATTATTGCTCGACATCTATCAAAAAAATATGTCCACGCAAAAAAAGATTTTAGACACAACCATTGAGAAGTGGAAAGGCGACCTTCCGCAAGTGGATGATATTCTCATGCTGGGGATAAGAATTTGAAAAATTACGAATTACAGACTTGCGCGTAAATTTTAATTCGTAATTCGTAATTATTTATTATTTTTGCTCCGTTTTTTGAAGAGAACTTTTATGTATAGTGCAAGCAATAGTTTTGGTGTGGATAACTTTTTTCATCTTTTTGATGAAATGCTTGGCGGTGTGAAAAATCCTGCTAACACACACACACACACACACACACACTTTCCGGTAGTATCCCCGCCCTCTACTGTTTCAAAAGGGCAAAGGAAAGCATTTTTTCCGAATTTTCATACATTCATATTTGCGGATGGTGGCGAAAACAGCCGTCCCTTGTCAAGGGACGCCCGCACCGACCCCTCGGCGACACTTTCCCTTGTCAAGGGACACCTTTTATTTTAAAAATTTTAAAACAGTAATACGTATGAAAAAGTTGAGTATTTTAGCAGTCATCGCATCTGTAATGATGTTCGGTTGCGGTGATGAGAAAGACATTCCCGTAATAAACATAACGTTACAGTGGGAGGTTTTGACGTTAGCAG